>NZ_JALNUQ010000035.1:0-42426 GCF_026540875.1 Sphingomonas sp. GM_Shp_2 | reverse complement strand
CGTCACCATCCTCGTCTCCATCGACGGCTTCCGCCCGGACTATCTGAACCGCGGCGTCACCCCTCACCTCTCCGCCCTGGCCCGAACCGGCGTGTCCGCATCGATGCGCCCGTCCTTCCCGTCCAAGACCTTTCCCAATCACTGGACGCTGGTGACGGGCATGGTTCCCGATCGCCACGGCATCGTCGCCAACGGCTTTACCGATCCCGCCCGGCCGACCGAGCCCTTCACCATGGCCTCGGACGATCCTTTCTGGTGGAACGCCGCCGAGCCGATCTGGGTCACCGCCGAGAAGGCCGGCATCCGCACCGCGACGATGTTCTGGCCCGGCTCCAACGTCGCCTGGGGTGGCACGGCGGCCCAAGCATGGCCGCATCGCATCACCGGCGGCACCCGACCGACCGATTGGCAGCAATTCAATCAGCAGGTGAACGACCGCCAGCGCGTCGACGCCGTGATCGACTGGTTGCGTCGCCCGGCCGAAACCCGCCCACGCCTGCTCACGCTCTATTTCGATGAGGTCGATACCGCCGGCCACCAGAACGGCCCCGATGCGGCCGAAACGACCCAGGCGATCGCCGCCGTCGATCGGGCGATCGGCGAGCTGGTCGAGGGTCTGGCCCGCCTGAACCAGCCCGCCAACCTCGTCATCGTCGCGGATCACGGCATGGCCGCGACCAGCAGCACGCGCACGATCGCGCTCGATACGCTTCTTGACCCGGCCGATTACGTCCTGAACGACAGCGGCCCCTACGCCACCTTCACGCCTGTGCCGGGCCATGAGGCGGCGCTTGCCGCCCGCCTCCTCAGCCGGCATCCCCATATGCAGTGCTGGCGCAAGGAGGCGATGCCGGCCCGCTTCCGCTATGGCCGCAACCGCCGGATCCCGCCCTTCCTGTGCCTCGCCGAGACCGGCTGGACGATCAGCGCCAAGGCGCCCGATCGCCCCACCAGCGGCGGCACGCACGGCTATGATCCGGCCGATCCGACCATGGCGGCACTGTTCATCGCCCACGGCCCCGCCTTCATCCCCGGACGACGCCTCGCCCCCTTCGACAACCCGGCGGTCGCCCCCCTCCTGCGCGACCTCATCGGCCTGCCCCCCGGCCAAGGACTCGACGGAACCGACGCCCCGTTCCAAAAGGTGTTGCGGCAATAAGCGAGGGAGGTGCGGATGCAGTATTTCGAGGACATCGCGGTCGGCGACCGCGCCAGCTTCGGTCGCTACCCCGTCCAGCGCGACGAGGTGATCGCCTTTGCCGAGAAATATGATCCGCAACCCTTCCACCTGTCGGACGAGGCCGCCGCCAAAACCCATTTCGGGCGGCTGGCCGCCAGCGGCTGGCATAGCTGCGCGATGATGATGGCGATGATCGTCGAACATGGCAGGGACCATCGCCAGGCCGGGCTCGGCTCCCCCGGCCTTGACGAGCTTCGCTGGCTGAAGCCCGTCTATCCCGGCGACACGCTACGCTGCGAAAGCGAGGTGCTGGCGGCCCGCGCCTCCGAAAGCCGCCCCGCCATCGGGCTGCTCAAGACGCGGGTGACGGTGTTCAACCAGGACGACATCGCGGTACTGTCCTGCGTGTCCAACATCATGATCGCCCGCCGCCCGGACTGATCGTCTCAGCGGCGGCCCCGCCAGTTGCGGCCACGATCCCCGCGATAGCCGCCGCGGTTCACCGCACGGTTCTCGCGGCGCAATTCGCGGCGATCCTGCCGCACGTCGCTGCGATATTCGCGTCGGGCGTCGCGGCGTCCCTGCTGGAACTGATCGCGCGTGATCAGCCCGTTGCGATAGGCCTGCCGATTCTGCCGCAGGTCGCCGCGATAGTCGCGGCGTTCGCGGCGGACGTCGCGGCCGAAATCGGCCCAGTTGTCGCGAATGGCATCGTTGCGGAAGCCACGGCGCTGGCCCTGCCAGTAATTGCGCTGACGATCGTTCCAGCGGAACGGCCGGCGGTCGCGATCATAGACGTAGATGCCGGTGCCCGGATAATAGAAGTCGTTGTACCAGCCATAATAGGACGGAACGTAACCGCCGCCGAAGCCGCCGCCATAGGGATAGGCGTCGTAATAGCCCCGGCCATACCCCAGCGACGTGCCGCCATAGCCATAGCCGTCGGCACAGCCCGACAATGCCGCCACGAACCCCATGGCCAGACCGGCCAAGCCCAGACGCTTCAACACCATCGAACCTCTCCCGAACACGAGGATGCGGCCAAGATACGCGCCGCCTATGGCGATGCAACTCGGCGCGCTTCGATGTTGTTCCGGAAAGCCCGCGTCTACCCTCGCGCGATCGCGACCAGCGCGTCGATCACGCTGCTCCCGGCCAGCGGCCCGAACAACAGCATCAGCAGGTTGAAGCCGATGACCCAGGTCAACACCTTCTCCTCGCGCCGGCTGATGCGGCGGGGCGGCGGCGCCGGGGGCCAGGGCGGTGGTGGCGGCTGATCGCGAAAATCGACGAACATGGGGCAACTCCCGGCGGCCAGTCCTCTGCCCGCTGCGGGATCAACGCATCGTCGCGCGCGTCAGTGCCCGGGAAATGCGATCAGCGACGCCACCGCCACGCCGTCCGCCCGCAAGGCATCGGCTCCGCCCAGATCGGGCAGGTCGACCAGGAACTGCGCCTGCACCAACTCGGCCCCTGCCTTGGCCAGCAACCGCACCGCCGCCCGCGCCGTCCCCCCGGTCGCGATCAAATCGTCAACCAGCAGCACCCGTGCACCCGGCGCAAAGGCATCGGCATGGATCGCGATCCGATCCTGTCCATATTCCAGCGCATAATCCTCGGCGATCGTCGCCCCGGGCAGCTTGCCGTCCTTGCGGATCAGCAGCACGCCGGCGCGCAAAGGCGCCGCCAGCGCTGCGGCAAACAGGAAGCCGCGCGCCTCGATCCCTGCGACGAGGTCGATCGGCCCCGGCACCGCCGCGGCCATGCGGGCGATCGCGGTGGCAAAGCCATCGGCATCGAGCAGCAGCGTGGTGATGTCGCGAAACTGGATGCCGGGCTTCGGAAAATCCGGGATCGTGCGGATCAGCGCCTTCAGGTCGTCATTCTGGGCCATGTCCGCGCCCGTGGCAAAGCCGGCCGGGTCTGTCGAGCGTGAATATGCCGGACCGAGCCCGTTATGCCATCATGCACGGGCTTTTGGGCGGGGCACAGCGGCCCCGCCCGCTCAATGCTTCACGTCGCGCCAGACATTCTGGTACGCGCCCCAGGCGAGGACGCAGAAGATCGCGATGAAGATCATCGCCGCGAAACCTGCCGCATGGCGCTTTTCCAGATTCGGCTCGGCGGTCCAGGTCAGGAAGGCGGCGACATCCTTGGCCATCTGGTCGCGGGTCGCAGCGGTGCCGTCGCTATACTGGACCTGTCCGTCGCTGGTGATCGGCGGCGGCATCGCGATGTTCAGGTTCGCGAAGTACGGGTTGTAGTGCAGCCCTTCCGGCGTCTTCACGTCCGGGAATTCGCGCAGCAGCGCGGCCGGCTGCGGCCGATAGGCATCGGGCCCGACCAGCGAGTAGATATAGTTGCCGCCGTCATGCCGCGCCTTGGCCATCAGCGACAGGTCGGGCGGCAGCGCATTGTTGTTCGCGGCGCGCGCAGCGACCTCGTTGGCAAAGGGCGAGGGGAAGCGATCGGACGGGATGTTCTTGCGCGTCGTCGCCTCGCCCGTCTCCGGATTGATCGTCGGCTGCTCGATCACCCACTGGTTGGCGATCGCCTTCACCTCGGGCTCGTTATAGCCCAGGGCCGCCAGGTCGCGGAACGCGACGAGGCGCAGCGAGTGGCAGGCGGCGCACACTTCCTTGTAGACCTGGAAACCGCGCTGCAACTGGCGCCGGTCGAACCTGCCGAAAATGCCGTCGGATGCCAGATGCGCCTCGCGCGGATGCAGGTGGAACTCCTCCTCCGCTGTCGGGGCGGGCGGCTCCGAGATCAGGCCGGAGACGCTGCCCCACAGCGCGATGGCGAGCACCAGCGTGAATGCGGCGCCGACCAGGAATGCGATCGTACGAACCATGATGTTGTCGGTCCCCTCTCCGGTTCGTGTCTTACGCGAGCGCGGTCTTGGCCGGGCTCGTGCCGCCATGCTTGGCCAGCACCGCCTCGGTGATCGAGTTGGGCAGCGGGCGCGGACGCTCCGACCGTGCGATCAGCGGCAGGATCACCAGGAAGTGCAGGAAATAATAGCCTGCGGTGATCTGGCTGAGGATGATGAAGAACGGCGTCGCCGGAGACCCCCCGCACCAGCCGAGCAGCAGCACGTCCACCACCAGGATCCAGAACGCGATCCGCGCCTTGGGCCGGAAGTTGTTCGACCGCACCGGCGACGAGTCGAGCCAGGGCAGGAAGAACAGCAGCAGGATCGACCCGAACATCGCCAGCACGCCCCACAGCTTGGCCGGCAGGATGAAGTCGGCGGTGAAGGCGCGCAGGATCGCGTAGAATGGCCAGAAATACCATTCGGGCACGATATGCGCGGGCGTGGAAAGCGGGTTGGCCGGGATGTAATTGTCCGGATGGCCCAGATAGTTGGGGAAGAAGAACAGCAGGAAGGCGAACAGCGCCAGGAAGATGCCCAGTCCGAACCCGTCCTTGGCGGTGTAATAGGGGTGGAACGGCACCGTGTCCTGCTCGCCCTTCACGTCCACGCCGGTGGGGTTGCCCGAACCCGGGATGTGCAGCGCCCAGATGTGCAGGATGATGACGCCCGCGATCACGAAGGGCAGCAGATAGTGGAGCGAGAAGAAGCGGTTCAGCGCGGCATTGTCCGGCGCATAGCCGCCGAGCAGCCAGATGCGGATGGTATCGCCGACCACCGGGATCGCCGAGAAGAAGCCGGTGATCACCTGCGCGCCCCAGAAGCTCATCTGCCCCCAGGGAAGGACGTAGCCCATGAAGGCGGTCGCCATCATCAGCAGGAAGATGGTCACGCCGAGCAGCCACACCATCTCGCGCGGCGCCTTGTATGATCCGTAATACAGCCCGCGGAAGATGTGGATATAGACGACGATGAAGAACATCGACGCGCCGTTGGCGTGCGCATAGCGCAGGAACCAGCCGGCATTCACGTCGCGCATGATGCTTTCGACCGAATCGAACGCCACCGCGCCGTTGGCGGCGTAATGCATCGCCAGCACGACGCCCGTCACGATCTGGATCGCGAGCGCGGCGCCGGCAAGGACGCCGAAATTCCAGAAATAGTTCAGGTTGCGCGGCACCGGATAGCCGGCGCCCACCGCATTGTAGACGAGCCGCGGCACCGGCAGCTTCTCGTCCAGCCAGCGCATCAGCGGCTGCTTCGGCTCGTAATGCTTCGCCCAGGGAAAGCTCATCTGCCGCTCCTCAGCCGACCGTCACGACGGTGTCGGACGTGAATGCATAATCGGGCACCACCAGGTTGGTCGGTGCCGGGCCTTTGCGGATCCGCGCCGCGGTGTCGTAGGCCGATCCATGGCATGGGCAGAAATAGCCGCCGAACGGCCCCTTGTTCTCGCCCTCGCCGGCGCCCAGCGGTACGCAGCCCAGATGGGTGCAGACGCCCAGCGTGATCAGCCAGTTCTTCTTGCCCTCCTTGGTCCGCTCGGCCAGCGTCTGCGGATCGCGCAGCTCGGCGAGCGGTACCGCATCCGCCGCGGCAATTTCCGCCGGGGTCAGGTTGCGCACGAACAGCGGCTGCTTGCGGAAACTGGTCTTGATCGCCTGTCCCGGTGCGATCTTGGACAGGTCGATCTCGGTCGTCGACGCGGCCAGCACGTCGGCGGACGGGTTCATCTGGTTGATCAGCGGCAACACGATCGCCACCGCGCCGACGCCCGCAAAGGACACGGCCGCGATATTGATGAAATCGCGGCGGCGGGGATCATGCACCTCTTCGTGGAACGGCTCCGGCGCCTCGCCCGGTGGTATTACGTTGTCCGCTACCGCCATTCCCGATCCCTCAACCCGTTTGCATCTCGTCCGTCCGGCGGCCTGTCGCCACCGTCGACGCCCCTCCGTCCCCGCGGGAGGCACACAAGTGTTAGCCGCGCCCGCCCCGTTTTGCCAACTGCCAATTTCCCATGCGCGCTTTCCGCGGCGAATTCCGCTAGGGACGCGCCCATGCGGATCGCCCTTTTCGAACCCGATATCGCTGGCAATGTCGGCACCATCCTGCGCACCGCCGCCTGTTTTGGCGTCGGCGTCGACCTGATCGAGCCGATGGGTTTCGCCTATTCGGACCGCGCCCTGGCCCGCGCCGGCATGGACTATGCCCGCGCCGCGCAGGTGGTACGCCATGCCGACTGGGATGCCTTTCGGGCGACAACCCCGGCACGGATCGTCCTGGCTACCACCGCCGGCGCCGTACCGCTGCCCGACATGCGCTTCACCGCCGACGACGTCATCCTGCTCGGCTCGGAAAGCGCAGGGGTGCCGCCGCATGTCCATGCGGCCGTGGACGCGCGCGTCCGCATTCCCATGTGCCCCGGCTTTCGCTCGCTCAACGTCGCCGCCTCCGCCGCGATCCTGCTGGCCGAGGCGCGGCGCCAGACCGGGTGGGACAGGATGACCGATTGACCCCCGCCGCCCCGCCACCGATGACCCCCATGATGACTGCTATGATGAAGACCCGCCCGCTCGACCTGTTGCTCGATGCCGAACAGGACGCCGCCCGCATCTGGTTCGAATCCCTGCGTGATCGCATCTGCGCCGCGTTCGAGGCGATCGAGCGCGAGACCGGCTTCGACGCCGCCTTCGACTATGTCGCATGGGACCGACAGGACCCGTCGGGCATCCCCGGCGGCGGCGGCGTGCGCGGCGTGATGAAGGGCCGCGTCTTTGAAAAGGTCGGCGTCAACGTCTCCACCGTCGGCGGCACCTTCGAGGGCGAGTTCGGCAAGACGATCCACGGCGCGGGCGACGACCCCCGTTTCGTCGCCACCGGCATCAGCCTGGTCGCGCACATGGCCAACCCGCACGTGCCTGCGGTGCACATGAACACCCGCTTCCTGACCACCACGAAGCGCTGGTTCGGCGGCGGTGCCGACCTCAACCCGCCCTTGCCGGTGGCCGGGGACACCGCCGACTTCCACGCCGTGCTGCAGGCCGCCTGCGACGCGCATGATCCGGCGCATTATCCCCGCTTCAAAGCTTGGGCGGACGAATATTTCTACATCCCCCACCGCCAGGTCCACCGCGGCGTCGGCGGCATCTTCTACGATCATCTGGAGGGCGCGTTCGACGCCAATTTCGCCTTCACCCGCGCGGTGGGCGAGGCGTTTCTGGACGTCTACCCCCGCATCGTCCGCCGCCGCATGCACGATGCCTTCACGCCCGAGCATCTCGCCGAGCAGCGCCGCTGGCGCGGGCGCTATGCCGAGTTCAACCTCGTCTATGATCGCGGCACGCTGTTCGGGTTGAAGACCGGCGGCAATATCGATGCGATCCTGATGAGCCTGCCGCCGGTCGCCGAATGGGACTGACGCGGATCGCCGACGATCAGCTCGCCACGATCGTCACCACGCTGGAGATGCGCGAGCGGCCCCGCCCGCGCCCCCTGCCCGATTCGCCGCTGCGGCTGGTGCTGTGGAACAGGCCCGATCCCGCCAAGTACCGCGCCCTGTTCGCGCGCGTCGGCGCGCCGTGGCTGTGGTTCTCCCGCCTTGCGATGGACGACGCGGCGCTGACCGCGATCATCCATGACCCCGGCATCGCCGTCTTCGCCGCCACCGACGCGCGCGGGATCGAGGTCGGCTTTCTGGAACTCGACCACCGCCATGCGAACACGTGCGAGATCGGCTATTTCGGCCTGATCCCCGAACTGGCGGGGGCCGGCCATGGCCGCTGGCTGATGGCGCACGCGCTGATGCGCGCCTGGACGCCGAGCGTCACGCGGGTATGGGTCCATACCTGCACGCTCGACCATCCGAGCGCGCTCAACTTCTACCGCGCCCAGGGCTTCACCGCGACCGGCCGCACGATCGAGACCTTTCCCGATCCGCGCGTGCTCGGCCTGTTGCCGCCGGATGCCGCGCCTCAGATTCCCCTGCTCGCCAGCCGGCGATAGGCGACCACCGCGATCAGCGCCTGTGCCACGGCGGTCGCCGCAACGACCGCCGCCGCGCACGCCTCCACCACCGCCACGCCGATCGGATTGCCGCCGCCCTCCCCGCTCAGCCAGTCGCCCAGCCACAGGAACGGCTGCCCTGCCAGAAACCCGCCCAGATACGTCACCGACGCCAACCCCATCAGCGCCAGCCCCGCCCCCCGGCTCATCCTGAAACTACGCCGGAGCGCACCCGCGGCCGACATCCGCCCCTCCGCGACCAGCGCCGGCCCGGTGACCAGCAGACGCCCGGCGACATACAGGCCCGGCACGATCCACAGCAGCATGCCCGCCCCCGTCGGCAGCGACACCAGCACCATCGCCAACAGGAAGCGCGGCCACAGCCGCGCCGCCCGGGTCAGCGCCTGGCCCACGGTCTGTTGCGGCGCCAGATACAGCAGCAGGATCGCCGCCGTGCCCAGAAAGCCGATCGCATAGGCGAGCAGATACCAGCCGCCATGCGCTGCGCCCCAATCGCTCAGCGCCTGCATCCACGCATCGGTCCGCGCGGGGCCTGCCTCCGCGCCGCTCTCGGGCATCGGCGGCTCGGGTACCAGCAGCGCCAGCGCGAATGCCGGCAGGAAATGAAACACGCCCGCGATGCGCAGCAACAGGTCCCGGTCACGCCGGAACAGGGCCCACGCGTCGCGCAACACGGCGACGGGATCGATGGTCATCAGAATGCCGGAGGCACGTCCTTCTGCAAATCAACGGTCGCGGGCGCCACGACGCCGGCGGTGGCGACATAGAGCCGCGCCACGAAGACATAGGCGATGGTCAGCAACACGGCGTTCACCGCCGCCCCCGCGATCCCGGACAATGCGACCGCGACGCCGCTGGACCCCAGCAGCAACCGGGCGACGACGCCCACTACGCCCTGCGCCGCGAGCAGCACCACCAAAAAAACGATGCCGAACAATATCATGACGCCGACCAGCTTCAGCGTCAGCCCCCGCGTCAACTGAATCGAACGGCGAATCGCGCCCAGCCCCAGCCGCTCGTTCAGCACCACGGCATAGACCAGCATCAGCCGCGCACTGGCCCAGATCGCCAATATCCCTAGGGCCAGCCCATAGAGCGCGATGAACGCCGCCGCACCGCCGGAGAGCCGGGGGATCGCCATCGTATTTCCCTGTGTCGCGGCGGCCGCGGCGAAATCGAAGCCTCCCGCGATCAACGCCGCGAAGATGGGAACGAACAGCACCATGGCGATCACCGCGATCATCAGGGCGATGCCCAGCACGGGCAACAGGCGTGCCCAGCCCTGTCGGCTGGCATCGGCCCGCGTCGTCGCGGGGTGCGTCGCGACCGCCATCACCGCCATCTGCCCCCAGATCATCAGCACCGCCGCGGCCAGTGCGACGAGCGCGGTCAGCCCGCCGTGCAGCACATTGTTCTGGTCCACCACCAGCCCGACCAGCGTCTGGACGACGGACGGCAGGAAGAAGCCCAGCACCGCGATCGGCATCAACACGCCCGTGCGACCGCCCAGAACCTGCGTGGTGCTGTCCCAAATCGCACCGATCTTCACCGTCATGCCGTCCCCCGCTCTGGCGCCTTGCCCTGGCGCCGTACGCTAGCGCACGCCGCTTGCTTTGACCATCGGCGTCGCGCCGGCCGCGGCTGCCCGCATCTTGCATGTCGGGCCGGGCGCGCGCACAGACGCAGGCGTGACCGACATTTCCGATATCGAATGGCGGGTCAGCGGCGGCCTGATCCCCTACCCGCAAGGATTGGCCGAGATGGAGACGCGCGCCGCGGCGGTGCATGACGGCTCTGCGCGCGAACTCGTCTGGCTGCTCGAACATCCGCCCGTCTATACCGCCGGGACCAGCGCCGATCCGGCCGAGCTGGTCGATCCGCGCTTCCCCGTCTTCGATACGGGGCGGGGCGGCCGCTACACCTATCACGGCCCCGGCCAGCGCACCGGCTATCTGGTGCTGGACCTCAACCGGCGCGGACGCGACGTGCGCGCCTTCGTCCATGCGCTGGAGGACTGGCTGATCGCCGCGTTGCGCGAGCTAGGTGTCGAGGCCTACAGCGTGTGCGGCCGCGTCGGCATCTGGACCCGCGACGGCGGGACCGAGGCCAAGATCGGCGCGATCGGGGTACGGGTAAAGCGCTGGGTGACGCTGCATGGCTTTGCCGTCAACATATCACCTGATCTCAACCACTTCGGCGGCATCGTGCCGTGCGGCCTGCCCGATTATCCGGTGACCAGCCTGGCGGCGCTGGGTCGCGAGGGTTCGATGGCAACCTTTGATCGCGCCCTTGCGTTGACATTCCCGGCCTTCCTTGAAACTCTCGCTTTGGCCCGACAAAAGCAGGCTTGAGGGCCAGTCGGTATCCGGGTAATGTCCACCGAGATTTGGGTATTAAGGCCATCAAGCCGTTCCAAATCCTCTATCTAGGGAGCTTCCAATGCGTGCAATCATCTCCAAGGTCCTGACCGGCTCGCTCATCGCCGGCGCAGCACTGGCCGTTTCCGCTTGCGGCGGCTCGAACGAAGCCACGACCGAGAACACCATGGTCACCGACATGAACGCGACCGAGGGCATGGACACCATGACCGACAACATGACTGCCGTCGACGGCACCATGAACGGTGGCATGATGGCCAACGACACCATGGGCAACGACATGATGATGTCGAACGACACCATGATGATGTCGAACACCACCACCAACGCGATGTAATCATCGCCACGGGCCTTCGGGCCTTGGTGTGAAAAGGGCCGTCCGGGCGACCGGGCGGCCCTTTTGCCGTCTGGCGCACCGCCATCGGCCGCCAAATTCCCTTGGGTGCGCCATTATCCTTGCGCAACGATCGGCCATTCCCGCCGCTCCCCGCCTCATCCTTCGGAATCGCACGGTATTCCGCCGATTTCTATTGGGTCGCTTGGCGAAAAGCGGTATATTTTGCGGCGCTGAGGAGCACTCCGGGGGAAGGATCGGATCAAGATGATTGTGTTGCGTACCGCGCTCGCGCTCGGCGCGGCGTCGATGGGTTTGGCGGTGGCGGCGCCGGCTTCGGCGCAGTTCTTTTTGCAGTCGCGCGATTTTTCGGGCGCGCCGGTGCAGGGGGACGAGCCGGGGATTATCGGCCAGCCGCTTCCCGGGGCCACGCCGACCGAGCTTCGCGCCGGCCTGACCTGGACGATGCGCGCCGCGCTCAACGTGGCGGCCTTGCAGTGCCAGTTCGAACCGACGCTGGCCTCCGTCGCCAACTACAACGCATTGCTGGGCGACCATTCGGAGGAGCTGAAGAATACCTTCACCACCCTCGACAAGTATTTCCGCCGCAATGCCAAGACGGTGAAGGAAGGACAGATGGCGCTCGACCAGTTCGGCACGCGCACCTATTCCAGCTTCGCCACCGTGTCCGCCCAATATGGCTTCTGCCAGACCGCGGCCTCGATCGCGCGCGAAGCGGTGTTCGCGCCGCGCGGCGCGTTCGGCGATATCGCGTCGCGTCGCATGCGCGAGCTGCGCAACAGCCTGACGCCGTGGGGCGAACAGCGCTTCTCGCGCTATATCGGCCGCGACTACACCACCATGCCGCGCCTGGACCCGATCTGCTGGAACAAGAAGGCGGAATGGGTCACCAAGAAGTGCGGCTTGCAAAACTGGCCACCCGCCGGCGGCACCGGCCTCGCTGCGCGTCGATAACCGATCGTGAAAAGGGCCGGGGGCATCGCTCCCGGCCCTTTTAACAGCCCAGCGCCGCGCTTACTTGGGCGACGCGCTCGGCTACCGGCGCCGGCGCCACCATGACGATCTCATGGCCCAGCCATGTCAGCGCGCGGTGCAGCCGGTCATATTCCGCTATCGCTTCCGCCAGTCCATGCCGGCGATCGGGGTCGGCGACGTAGATCTCCGGCCATGGCGGCACCAGCAGCACGGGATCATCATAGCGATAGTCCGGCGCGAGCACCGCCGATGGCGGCCGCCCCGCCGCATGATCCAGCGCGACGCGCGCGTCGACGATCCCGCGGTCGAAGATCGTCGTGCCCGCGCCCACCCGCTTGAAGTCGTCGATCGCCATGGCAAGCGCGCGCTCGGCGAATGCCGCCGGGTCCACCCAGGGAAGCGCACGACCATCGCCGGCCTGTTCGGCCGCGATGATGCGTCGTCCCGGCTCCGGCACGATCTGCACGCCCCTTCTGGCGAGTGCGTTCAGCAGCGTCGATTTCCCGCCGCCCGAACATCCCGTCATCAGGATGCGGCGGCGGTGCATCAGCGCAGGCCGAGCAGCTTGTGCGTCTGCAACGACAGCCGCCAGCGCGGCCGCGCCAGCACCATGTCGACGCAGGCCTCGCGATTGGCGTCGGCCCGTGGATCGTCCAGCGGCTGGAGCAGATGATGGGTGAACGCCCATTCCTCCAGCGCTGCCGGGTCCAGCCCTGCCTGTGGCCATACCAGCTTCAATTCGTCGCCCGCGCGCTGCACCACCACGCTGCCCGCCTTGGGGCTGATGCACACCCAGTCGATACCGGCATGCGCCGCGATCGTGCCGTTCGACTCGATCGCGATCGTAAAGCCTGCGCCATGCAGCGCATCGACCAGCGCATCGTCGATCTGGAGCATCGGCTCGCCCCCGGTCAGCACCACGAAGCGGTTGGCGACACCCTCGCCCCAGAAGCCCGCGACCGCGGCCACCAGCGCGCCGGCATCGGCAAACTTGCCGCCGCCCAGGCCATCGGTGCCGACGAAATCGGTGTCGCAAAAGCGGCACACCGCGGTTGCCCGGTCCTGCTCGCGTCCCGACCACAGGTTGCACCCGGCGAAGCGCACGAACACCGCCCGGCGGCCGGCATGCACGCCCTCCCCCTGCAGGGTCAGGAACATTTCCTTGACGGCGTAGCTCATCGGCTCAGCCCTGCGGGTTTACCGCATAGGCGGTGGGATCGGCGATGCCCGCATCCGCAAAGCCCTTGGAGCGCAACCGGCAACTGTCGCACGCGCCGCAATGCAGGTCGCCCGGCGCCGGGTCGTAGCAGGACCAGCTCATCCCCAGGTCCAGCCCCAGCCGCGTACCCTCACGCACGATATCGGCCTTGGTCATGTGCTGCAGCGGCGCCTGGATCTTGAACGGCTCGCCTTCCACGCCCGCCTTGGTGGCAAGCTCGGCGAGGCGCTCGAACCCGGCGATGAATTCGGGCCGGCAGTCCGGATAACCGGAGTAATCGAGCGCGTTGACGCCGATGAACAGGTCGCGCGCGCCCGCCGCCTCCGCCCAGCCCAGCGCCAGGCTCAGAAAGATCGTGTTGCGCGCCGGCACATAGGTGATCGGGATGCCGGGTTGCACCCCGTCCTTGGGCACCGCAATATCGGCGGTCAGCGCCGATCCGCCGAACGCGGACAGGTCCAGCGGCAGCACGATATGCCGCTCCGCGCCCAGTTCGCGTGCGATCCGGGCGGCCGCCGCCAGTTCGACCTGGTGCCGCTGGTTATAGTCGACCGACAGCGCCAGCAGGCGGTATCCCGCCGCGCGTGCCAGGGCTGCGGAAATCATCGAGTCCAGCCCGCCCGATACGAGCGCGACCGCAAGGGGTGCAGTTGATGTCATGATCCGCCCGCCGCTACGCCTGTTGGGCCATGCTTGCAACGAAAAGAAGGGCCGCACCGGCATGGTGCGGCCCCAGAGAACCAGGCTCGAAGAACCCGATCAAGGGAGAAAGCGTGCTGAAAAACTTCAGGCACGCCAGCGCGTTAGCACGGCATTGGTGAAGGCGGAGTTAAGGTACGCTTTCGCACATACCCCCTCGCCCGATCAGGCGGGTTCCTCCACCGGCACCGGGAACTTCGTCGCGCAGAAGGCGCAGTCGACATGGATCATCCCGTCGGCATCCGCCATCTCGCGCCGTTCCTCGACCGAGAAGCGCGCGATCACGCCGGCAATATAGTCCGCCGTGCACCGGCATCCGCGCACGATCGGGGTCGAGGCCAGGACGCGCACGTCCTTTTCCTCGTTGAACAACCGCCAGATCAGCGTTTCCAGCGACACGCCCGCATCGGTCAGTTCGTCCGCGCCGATCGTGGTGCCCAGCGCCACCACATGGTCCCATTCGGGATGGTCCAGCCGGACGTGCAGCCGCTCGCGCCCCACCTCGCCCTCGGGCAGGTGCTGGAGGAACAGACCGCCCGCCACCGTCCGCCCGTCCGCATCCTTGGACACGCCGATGCGCACCAGGCTGGGGATCTGTTCGGACTGAACGAAATAGGCCTCCGCCGCATCGGCCAGCCGTGCGCCATCGAGCGGCACGATGCCCTGATACCGCTCGCCCGTCGTCGCCAGGTCGAAGGTGATCGCCAGATAGCCCTGCCCGAAGAGCGCGAACAGCGTCGGCTCCGCCGGCAGTTCCGCCAGCCGCTCGGCATCATACTGGATATAGCCGCGCAGCTCGCCGCCCCGGTAATCGCAGACCAGCAACTGCACCACGCCGGTGTCGCTGCGCGTTTGGATGGTCAACTGCCCGTCGACATCCTTCAGCGTCGCGCCGATCAGCGCGGTCAGCGTCAGCGCCTCGGTCAACAGCGCCTCGATCGCAGGGGGATAGGCATGGGCCGACAGGATCGTGTCCAGCACCGGCCCCAGCCGCACGACGCGGCCACGCGCATGGCGTTCCGGGATGGTGAAGCCCAGCGTGCGGTCGAAGTCGGGAAGCGTCGTGTCGTGCATCGGTCTGTCCTTGGCGCCGCGTCCATCCCCCCGCCGGTCGCAACCGGCGCGGCAGGCACGCGCACGCATGAAGGGGGAAGAAGTCTCGCCCCTAGATGGGACGCACCCCCCGCCCCCGCAAGTTCAGCCGATCTGGCCCATGCACCAGCGCAGCACCGCCTTTTGCGCGTGCAGCCGGTTCTCCGCCTCCGCCCAGATCAGCGACTGCGGACCGTCGATCACGTCCGCGGTCACTTCCTCGCCGCGGTGCGCGGGCAGGCAGTGCAGGAACTTCGCATCGGCCTTGGCGAACGCCATCAGCTCGGGCGTGACCTGATAGGGCGCAAGCGCCGCCAGTTTCGCCTCGGCATGCGTCTGCCCCATCGAGATCCAGGTGTCGGTGACGACGATGTCCGCGCCCTCGACCGCCTCGCGCGGGTCGAGCACCACGCGCGCCCGCCCCGACGCCGCGGTGATCGCGGCCTCGTGCGGCGCATATTCGGGCGGGCACGCCGCCACCACGTCGAAGCCGAGCAGCCCGCCCGCCTCCACGATCGAGGCGAGCACGTTGTTGCCGTCGCCCAGCCACGCGACCTTCATGCCCGACAGCGTCTTGCCCGCCTCCTGGATGGTCAGCAGGTCCGCCATGATCTGGCAGGGATGCGACGCATCGGTCAGCCCGTTGATCACCGGGACGGTCGCATAATGCGCCATCTCCTCGACCTTGGCATGGTCGTCGGTGCGGATCATGATCGCATCGGTATAGCCCGACAGGATGCGCGCGGTATCCGCGATCGACTCGCCCCGGCCCAGCTGCATGGTGCCGGCATCCATCACGATGGAGGTGCCGCCGAGCTGGCGGATCGCCATGTCGAAGCTGACGCGGGTGCGCGTCGAGTTCTTTTCGAAAACCATCGCCAGCACATGGCCGGCCAGCGGCGCATCGGCATCGGCGCGCCCCTTGGTGAAGCCGGCGCGCGCGGCCTTGCGCGCCGCCGCATCGGCCAGCATGGCGACGACGCCATCGGTCCCCGCATCGGCGAGGTTCAGGAAGTGACGGAGGCTCATCGGATCAACTCCTTTTCGCCCCGGCCACGATCCGGGGCGAAACAATCATCATCAATCGTCGGCAACGGGCACATAGACCCGCGCGGCGTCGGACAGCTTGGTGGCGAACTCGGCGACATGGCTTTCGTCGATCACCAGCGGCGGCAGGATGCGCACCACATTCTCGCCAGCCGATACCAGCAACAGGTTATGCTCGTCGCGGCAATGCGCGACGAAGCGGCGGCTGTCGCTCTTCATCTTGAGGCCGAGCATCAGGCCATGGCCGCGCACTTCCTCGAACAGATGATCGTGATTGGGGATCATCTGCTCCAGCGTGGCGCGCAGTCGCTGACCCATCGCCTCGACCTGCTCCAGGAAGCCCGGCTCCTGCAACACGTCCAGCACCGCCTCGCCTGCCGCCATGGCCAGCGGATTGCCGCCATAGGTGGAGCCGTGCGTCCCTGCGACCATGCCCTTGGCCGCTTCCTCGGTGGCAAGGCACGCGCCCAGCGGGAAGCCGCCGCCAATGCCCTTGGCCACCGCCATGATATCGGGCGTTACGCCGTACAGTTCATGGGCGAAGAACTTGCCGGTGCGGCCATAACCGCACTGCACCTCGTCCAGCACCAGCAACAGGCCGTGCTTGTCGCACGCCTCGCGCAGGCCGCGCAGGAACGCGGGGCTCGCCGGGCGCAGGCCGCCCTCGCCCTGGATCGGCTCCACCAGGAAGCCCGCGGTATTGTCGTCGATCAGCGCCAGCGCCGCATCCAGATCGTCGAACGGCGCATAGGCGAAGCCTGGCAGCAGCGGCTCGAACCCGTCGCGCATCTTGGCCTGGTTGGTAGCGGAAATCGCCCCCAGCGTCCGGCCATGGAACGCGTTGTTGAAGGTGATCAGCGTGTGCCGCTCGGGATTGCCATTGGCATAGTGGTAGCGGCGCGCGGTCTTGATCGCGCATTCCACCGCTTCCGCGCCCGAATTGGTGAAGAACACCGTATCGGCAAAGGTCGCATCCACCAGCCGCTGCGCCAGATGCTCGCCCTGCGGGCTGCCATACAGGTTCGACACGTGCATCAGCGTCGCCGCCTGATCGGCGATCGCCTTGACCAGCTTCGGGTGGCCGTGGCCCAGCGCGTTCACCGCGATGCCGCTGGCAAAATCCAGGAACTGCTGCCCGTCTTCGCCATACAGATACACGCCCTCGCCTCGGACCGGACGCACCCCGCACCGTGGGTAGACGGGCATCAGGGCGGTGATGGTCACGGGCGTGCTCCTTCAAACAGCAAGGGCGACCCGTGGTGGGCCGCCCGGAGCGGTGTGTTAGCGGAGATGGGATAGGGGAATCAACACCGCTACGAGGTGGCGGGCGTCGTGGCCGATGCCTGCTGCTGCGGCAGGCTGATATCGATCACCTCCACGCGGCGCTGCGACGAGCGGACGGGAATGCGGCTGCGCAGGGAGTCGCGGCTCCGGCCGAAGGGCACGAAGTCCGCCACGAAACTGTATCGCTCCACCCGCGCCAGGCCACCCGCCGGAATCGTGGACGGAGCATAGCGCCGGTCGCGCAAGCCGCGCGTGGCGATTTCCACCCAGCGTTCATCCACCTGCTCGGCGCTGCGCAGCGTCTCCACGTCTGTCACCCGGCCATCGGGCGCGATGTGAAAAGCGACATCGGCCCAGAGCGGCGTGTCGTTCGCCACGGTGCCGAACACCGCGTCCTGCATGTCGATGGGCGGACCATAGATCAGCAGCGGCCCCTTTGCGTTGGGATCGGGCTCGATCTGGCGCATCGCCGTCCGCACCGCCGCCTCGCGTTCCCGCTTCGGCGCCAGTTGCGCGCGCAGCACGCGCACGCCGTTGCGATAAGGCAGGAACGCGGGTTCCGGCCGCGCCAGGATCGCATCGGCCGCGCGCCGTGCGGCCGGTTCAAACCGCTTGATCATCGACCCGACCGCGGCCAGCAGGACGGCGGAACGCAACATTGCCTGCCCCTCGATATCGGGCAGCCCCGCGCTTTTGGCGCCTTTCGCCACCCAGTCATAATGGTCCAGCGCGCCGATCAGTCGCCCTTCGCGCGCAAATGCCTCGCCGACGTGCAACCGCTCCATGAAGATGCGCGGATCGTTGTCGGGCAAGCCCTTCTTCAGCGCATCGACCGCGTCGATCGCCCCGATGCGGGCGGGATCGGGAAAGCCGTTGACGTTGGACAGCAGCGCCGTCGCGCGGTGCAGGTCCGCCACGTCGGTCGGGAATTGCGCGGCATGGCGGGCGTTGCGCCCGCGGGCCTTCAACAGCGTCCCACGACTTTTCGCATAGTCACCGGCGATGAACTGCGTCTCGGCCAGGGCCAGCGAACGCTTGATCTCTTCGGGCGGCGGGCACTGCCGCGCGATGCACGCCGCCAGTTCGTCGCGCAACGTCGACAGTCGCTCTCCCGTCACGACGATGCTGGGCGGGTCCGGCAGGGAGGGCGGAGCAGATGAAGGTGACGGAGCAGCGGTGGCCTGTGCGGCCCAGAACAGCGCAAGCATCATCATGTCGTGGCCCCTCCCGTGGCCGTCGGCCCACCTCCCCGGCGACCGACGCCGAATGGGCGCAAGCATCAGGCCATGAAGGGCCCGTCCGATCAAGCCCCTACTGCATTGTTTTCAGGCTTTCTTCGGTTCCTCTCCAGCAGCTGTCGCGTAGCAGCCAGGCAGCATATCGAGCCGGCGTATCGAGAGACAGGCTGCCCCACTCCCGGTCCCCTCGCGTAACCGTCGAGTAGCCGCGAACCTGCATATCCACCCGCTGTACCGGGAAACATGCCCCCCCGTTCGTCTCGAGTAAGTGTCGAGTAGCAGCGACGCTGCGTATCGAGACGCTGTATCGAGAGACAGGTGGCGCGAAAGCGATACCCGACGCCCCCCACTCAGGACGCTGAAGCCGTCCCCTCCGCCGCATCCAGCCGCGCCTGAAGCAAATTGCGGCAATCGCGATTGAACCGTTCCGCCTTGGCCGCGAAGAAGCCCGCCGATCCGACCGCATAGGCCGATACCGCCACTGTGACCCAGGGCACCGCACGCCCGGCGACACCCGCCGCCTTGGCACCCTTGGCCACTCGCGCCGCCCCCGGCAGGCCCTTGGTCACCAGATGCCGCCCCGTCTTCATCAGCGTGCCGGCGCGCCTGGCATCGGCAACGATCTCCATCCCCTTCATCACGCCCGCGGACTTGCGCGCCATGTCCGCCAGCTTGCCCGCGCCTTCATGCAGGTCGATCCCCGCGGTCGGGCGCAGCCGCGCGCGGTCCTCTTCGGACAGGCCGTACGCATCGGCGATCTGCCCGATCAGGGCGTCCAGGCTTTCGCGTCCCACGGTGAACGCCTTGATACCCGCCGATCCCGTCTTCTTCGCGATCAGCCAGCGATTGGCCTTGTAGATGCGGTCCAGATCCTTTTCCGTCATGCGTCGATCACCTCTTCGTCCAGCCGGGCCGCATTCTCCTGGATGAAGGCGAAGCGGTGCGCGGGATTGTTGCCCATCAGCCGGTCGACCAGATCCTTCACCCCCGCCCGCTCCTCATATTCCTGCGGCAGGGTGATGCGGATCATGCTGCGCTTGGCCGGGTCCATCGTCGTTTCGCGCAATTGCTGCGGGTTCATCTCGCCCAGCCCCTTGAAGCGGGCGACCTCCACCTTCTTGCCGCGAAACATGGTGCGCTCCAGTTGCGCGCGGTGCGCGTCGTCCCGCGCATAGGCGGACTTGGCGCCCGCGGTCAGGCGGTAGAGCGGCGGTTGCGCCAGATACAGGTGCCCGCGCCGTACCAGGTCGGGCATTTCCTGGAAGAAGAAGGTCATCAGCAGCGTCGCGATATGGGCGCCGTCGACATCGGCGTCGGTCATGATGACCACCCGGTCGTAGCGTAGCTGCGTCGGGTCGCAATCCTTGCGCGTGCCGCATCCCAGCGCCTGGATCAGGTCGGCGATCTCCTGATTCTGCAGGATCTTGGCGCTGGTCGCGGACGCGACGTTCAGGATCTTGCCGCGGATCGGCAGGATCGCCTGGCTCTTGCGGTCGCGCGCCTGCTTGGCCGATCCGCCGGCCGAATCGCCCTCGACGATGAACAGTTCGGTACCCTCCGGGCTGTCCGCCGAACAGTCGGTCAGCTTGCCGGGCAGGCGCAGCTTCCTTGCGCTGGTCGCCGTCTTGCGCTTGACCTCGCGCTCCTGCTTGCGGCGCAGGCGCTCGTCCATCTTCTCCAGCACATAGCCGAGCAGCGCCTTGCCGCGCTCCATGTTGTTGCTGAGATAATGGTCGAAATGGTCGCGCACCGCCTTCTCGACCAGCCCGGCCGCCTCCGCACTGGTCAGCCGGTCCTTGGTCTGGCTCTGGAATTGCGGATCGCGGATGAAGACCGACAGCATCACCTCGGAGCCGACCATCACGTCGTCCGCGGTCAACTCCTTGGCCTTTTTCTGTCCCACCAGATCGCCGAACGCGCGCAAGCCCCGGACCAGCGCCTGGCGCAGTCCCTGTTCGTGCGTGCCGCCATCGGGCGTCGGGATGGTGTTGCAATACCAGCTATAGCTGCCGTCGCTCCACAGCGGCCAGGCGACCGCCCATTCGACGCGCCCCGCCTCGCCCGGAAAATCCTGGTTGCCGCTGAAGAAATTGGCGGTGGCGCATTCGCGGCTTCCCACCTGTTCCTTCAGATGGTCCGCCAGACCGCCGGGGAACTGGAACACCGCGTCCGCCGGCGTATCGTCGGCGATCAGCTCGGGCGCGCAGTGCCAGCGTATCTCGACACCCGCGAACAGATACGCCTTGGACCGCACCAGCTTGTGCAGCCGCGCCGGCTTGAAGTGCAGCTCGGGCCCGAAGATCTCGGTGTCGGGCGTGAAGGCGACGCTGGTGCCGCGCCGGTTGGGCGCTGCGCCGACGCTCTCCAGCGGTCCCAGCGTCACCCCGCGCGAAAAGCGCTGGCGATACAGTTGCCGCTCGCGCGCCACCTCCACCACCGTGTCCGACGACAGCGCGTTCACCACCGACACGCCGACGCCGTGCAAGCCGCCCGACGTCGCATAGGCCTTGCCGGTGAACTTTCCGCCCGAATGCAGCGTCGACAGGATCACCTCCAGCGCCGACTTGTCGGGAAATTTCGGGTGCGGGTCGACGGGAATTCCGCGGCCATTGTCGACAATGGTAAGTCGGTTGCCCGGCTCCAATTTTACCTCGATCCGCGTCGCATGGCCGGCCACCGCCTCGTCCATCGCATTGTCCAGCACCTCGGCCGCCAGATGATGCAACGCCCGCTCATCCGTCCCGCCGATATACATACCCGGCCGCCGCCGCACCGGCTCCAGCCCCTCCAGCACCTCGATCGACGAGGCATCATAGGCGGGGGCCGGGCGGGCCGAACCCGCAAAGAGATCTTCGGACATAACGAGAACTATAGGGCGCGATGCGCCCGAGTACCAGCGTCGCCCTTGCCCATCTTAGGTGTGGCATAGCCGCAACAGATTAATTTGAATTAGGTAGGTTCCGGATAAAACCCAGCAAAACGAACGTTCCGCCGCCCGAGTATCATGAAACCGGGAGACACCATGCGCATCGCTTTCACCGTGGCCACCGCCGCCCTGACGCTGGTCGCAGCGCCTGCCTTCGCACAGGACAGCTACAACCAGGGTGCCGAGACGACCGCCGATGCCCCCTTCGCCGGCGTCTATGTCGGCGGCAGCTTCGGCTATGACGTCCAGCCGAACGACCAGGGTTCGCGCCTGCTGTTCGATCGCAATCTGGACGGCCGTTTCGGTGACACGGTAACGCTGCCCACCGGCGCCAACGCCTTCTCGCCCGGCTTCTGCAAGGGCGCGGCGCGCAGCACCCTGTCGCCGCAGAACGCCGCCACCGGTTGCCGCAACGACAAGAACGGCATCGCCTATTACGCCCGCGTCGGTGCGGACCATCAGGTCGGCAACATCGTGTACGGCGTCGTCGGCGAGTTCGGCAAGGCCGAGATCAACGACAGCGTCAGCGGCTTCTCCACCACGCCCGCCAACTATGTCATGACCCGCGAGCTGGATTGGGAAGCCTCGATCCGCGGCCGCGTCGGCTATGCGGTCGATACCACGCTGTTCTACGGCACCTTCGGCCCCGGCTATGCCCGCATCGACCGCAGCTTCACCACCTCCAACACCGCCAATGCCTTTGCCCTGTCGGGTGATCGCAACCAGTTCGGCTTCCTCGGCGGCGGCGGCATCGAGCAGAAGCTCGGCCGCAACTTCTCGGTCGGCCTGGAATATATGTACCATCAGTATCAGGACGACGACGCGCGCGTCCGCGTGACCCAGGGTACGGCCCCGGCGACCAACCCGTTCGTGCTGGCCCCCAACACCAGCGGCACCGACATTCGTCGTTCGGACGACAAGTTCCGCTGGCACTCGATCCGCGCGACGGCGGCGTTCAGGTTCTAAGGCGCAGGCGTGGGTGCCAGTCGGCACCCACGCCGAAGCCCGGCCGGCGGCACACCGTGCCGACCGACGACGCGGCTTCGCCGCGGCGGGACCCGCAAAGAAAACACCCGCCCGGAGCGATCCCGGCGGGTGTTTTCGTATCTTAATGCAGCCCGTCATGGGCAAAAGCCCATGACGTCGGACGCGGCGATAGCCGCGCCGGCCGGGCGGCCCGCGCGTGCCGCCGGCGGCTTTGGCCGCCTTAGCGCACGCGCGGGCCGCCGAACGGCAACGGCGGCGGCGGGCGGCGATCACGCCGCGGCAACTGCGCCTGATAGGCATGGCCGCAATGCTGCACGCAGTATGGGAAGCCCGGATTCACCTTCTGCCCGCAGAAATGAAAATCCGGCTCGCCCGGATGACCCAGCGGCCATTTGCAGATGCGGTCGTTCAGGTCGAGCAGCGTGGTCTTGCCCGCCATATCGGCGTTCGGCTTGGCCGGTACCAGGCGGCGCGGCGGCGCCGGGGTGGATGGCGGCTGCTGCTCACCGGGCGACTGGCGCACGAAGCCACCGGGGCCGACCGAACGCAACACCGGCTGCGGATCGCGCACCGGCTCCGGCGCCGGGGCGGTCTCGCGGACCGGCTCGGGTGCGGCTTCGCGCACCACCTCGCGGACCGGCGCCGGCTCGGCCGGTGCAGGCGGGGGCGGTGGTGCGGGCTCGGGCGGCGCGGCGGCGACCGGCTGCTCCTTCACCTCGGGCTCGTTCGGCTTCACCGGCGAGGGGCGCGCCTGCAGCCCCAGCCGGTGCGCCTTACCGATCACCGCATTGCGGCTGACCCCGCCCAGCGCCTCGGCGATCTGGCTGGCGGTCTGGCCCGCTTCCCACATCGTCTTGAGCGTCTCGATCCGCTCGTCCGTCCACGACATCAACACATTCCCTGCATTTTACCGCGCCTGCATCACGCCACCGGTTGCGGGCGACCCCGGCAGCGGTTACGCGCTTTGCCGATGAGCAGCCAGCCCCCAATCGGCGAAATCCAATCGGCGGTACAGCACGCCCCCGGCGTGCCCGTCATCCGGAACATCAACTGGGGGGGCCTTCGTACCCTCTATATCAAGGAGGTGCGCCGGTTCTTCAAGGTGCAGCTCCAGACGATCTGGGCGCCGGCGGTCACCACGCTTCTGTACCTCATCATCTTCACCACCGCGCTCGGCGGCCGTCATGCGGTGCCGGTCGCGGGACAGCAGGTTCCCTTTGGCGACTTCATCGCACCCGGCCTGATCGTCATGGGAATGATGAACAACGCCTTCGCCAATGCCAGCTTCTCGCTGCTGGTCGGCAAGATCCAGGGCACCATCGTCGATTACCTGATGCCGCCCTTGTCCACCGCCGAACTGCTTGCCGCGCTGGTCGGCGGCGCGGTGACGCGCGCGGTGCTGGTCGGCCTGACCGTATGGCTCGCAATGGCGATCTGGCCGGGCGTCCATGTCACGCCCCACGCCATTTTCGCCGTTATCTGGTTCGGATTGCTCGGTTCGGCCTTTCTGGCACTGCTCGGCGTGCTGACCTCGATCTGGGCGGAAAAGTTCGACCATGCCGCCGCGGTGACCAACTTCGTCGTGCTACCTTTGTCGCTGCTGTCGGGCACCTTCTATTCGGTCGACTCGCTCGCCCCCACCTTCCGCGCGATCAGCCACGCCAACCCGTTCTTCTACATCATCTCGGGCTTCCGCTACGGCTTCCTCGGCCTGGCCGATTCGCCGGTGACGATGGGCGGCATCGTCATGCTGGCCGCCGACATCGCCATGGCGGTGCTGTGCTACACGCTCCTGCGCAAGGGCTGGAAGCTGAAGAATTGAAGCGGCGGGGCGCTTCCGCCCCGCCCCCGTTCAGGCGGTTTGAGGAGAGCCGCCCGTCAGGTCATTCGCCAGCCGCATATTGTAGCTTCGTGCCATGCCCGGCACCAAGAACAGGTCCACGAAAAGCCAAACCCAGGCGATGCCGAGCAAAACCAAACCGACACCGGCAATCAGCGTGATCCAGCCAAGGACATTCAGCGCCAGCATTCCGGCGCCCGAACCTATCCGGCCGAGATAAAAGCGGTGGGCGCCAAATCCGCCCAGAAAGATCAGCAGGATATAAGCAACGCCCGCGGACTTCCTGCTGGCGTCGTACATCAATTGCGAGCGCGCCACATGCGCCCGGTCCATATCCGACATCGAAACCCTCCCTGTTCCTCGGAAAAAGGGAGAAGAGCCGAAAACCTCTTACGATACAATTAGGATCGGCGCGATCACCGCAGAATGATGCGTTGCCGTCCCCTAGCCCCCCAACGCCTCCACCAGCGTCTTCACCTTCTGCTGCCGCCACTGCGGCAACGGCGCGACCAGCCAATAACCCTGTCGCGAGGGCAGCGCCTCTCCCACCTGCACCAGCCGCCCGGAGGCAAGATCGCGCGCGGCCAACAGATGCGGCACCACCGCCCGGCCCAGTCCGGCTGCGGCGGCATCGATCGCCAGTCCGGCGTCCGTCACCCGGATCAACGGCACGCCCTCGTCGGGGCTGCCCGGCCAGCCGATCAGCGCGGCGCCGGCGTTGCCGGGTGCCACCACCACGACCATGCCGTCCGATTCCAGCGCCTCGCCTTCATGCCCGCCGGGCCCGTCGCCCCAGCGGATCGCCAGGTCCAGGTTCGCTTCGGTGAAATCCAGCCCCTCGTCCGCCGCGATCAGGGTGAAGCGCAGGTCGCCGTCTCCGCCCGCAATCTCGGCCAGACGCGGCATCAGCCACTTTTCGGTCACGTCGCGCGGCGCTGCGATGGTCAGCGACTTGGACGATTGCCCCGCCTGCATGGCGCGCACCGCTTCCTCGAATTGCAGGAAACCGGCGCGGAGAGGGGCAAGCCCCGCCTCCGCCTCGGGCGTCAGTTCCAGCCCGCGGGTCGTGCGCCGGAACAGCACCACGCCCAGCGTATCCTCCAGCGCGCGGATCTGCTGGCCCACCGCGGCGGGCGTCACCGCCAGTTCGTCCGCGGCGCGCGTGAAGCTCAGGTGCCGTGCCGCTGCGTCCAGCACGCGCAGACCGTTCAGCGGCAGGTGCGTCCGCTTCAAGACGCCACCGCCGGTGCCAGCAGGGTGAAGCGCGGGATCGCCACGTCGAAGGTGACGCCGTCCGCGCCGATCATCCGGTACGTGCCCTGCATCGCCCCCGACGGGGTGGCGAGCGGACAACCGGATACATAGTCGAAGCTCGCGCCCGGCTCGATCAGCGGCTGCTCGCCCACCACGCCCTCGCCCTCCACCGAATGGCGCGCGCCGCGCCCGTCGGTGATGACCCAGTGGCGGGTCAGCAGCTGCACCGCCGCCGCGCCGTCATTCTCCAGGCGGATATGATAGGCCCAGAACCAGCGCCCACGCGCCGGCTCGGATTGTTCGGGCAGATAGCTGACCGACACGCGCACGGTAACGCCCGCGGTGGTGGCCGCATGCGGGAACAACGCCTTCACTGCGCCCTCGGTCAAGGCCATCAGCGTCTCCCCCGCACGCCGCCGCGCATCGTCACAGGCCCGCCTGCCGCAGCGCCTGGTCCAGGTCGTCGATCAGGTCGTCGGCATCTTCCAGCCCGACGTTCAGCCGCAGCATACCCTCGGATATGCCCATCTCCAACCGCTTGTCCTCGGCGACCCCGGCATGGGTGGTGGAGGCCGGATGCGTCATCAGCGACCGCGAATCGCCGATGTTGTTCGAGATGTCGATCAGTTGCAGCCCGTCGAGCAGCGCATGCGCCTGGCTGCGCCCGCCATCCAGTTCGATCGCGAAGATCGCGCCTGCCGCCTTCATCTGGCGCATCGCCAGTTCGTGCTGCGGGTGGCTGGGCAGGCCGGGGTGCAGGACGCGCGGCACGCGGCCCTCCAGGAAACGGCCGACCTTCAGCGCGCTTTCCGACTGGCGGTGGATGCGCAGGTCCAGCGTCTCCAGCCCCTTCAGCACGACCCAGGCGTTGAACGCGGACAGGGTCGGCCCGGTGTTGCGGGTAAAGGGCAGCAGGGTGTTGGTGATGAAATCCTCGGTCCCGCACACGGCGCCCGCCAGCACGCGTCCCTGCCCGTCCATCATCTTGGTCGCCGAATAGGCGGTGACGTCCGCGCCGAAATCCATCGGGCGTTGCAGCGCGGGGGTGGCGAAGGCGTTGTCCACCACGGTCACGATCCCGCGCTCGCGCGCAATGGCGCAGATCGCCGCCAGATCGGCGATGTCCATCGTCGGATTGGCCGGCGTCTCGAAGAAGAATACCTTGGTCTCGGGCTTCACCGCGTCCAGGAAGGCCTGCGGATCGCGTGCATCGACCACGGTCGTGCCGATGCCGAACTTGGGCAGCAGCGTGTCGGTCAGCCAGCGGCACGATCCGAACGCGGCGCGGCCGCCGACCAGATGGTCGCCCGCCTGCAACTGGCTGAGCAACACCGCGGTCATCGCGGCCATGCCCGATGTCATGGTGCGGCACGCCTCGGCGCCTTCCAGCAGGGCGATGCGTTCTTCCAGCATCTGCACCGTCGGGTTCTGCAGGCGGGAATAGGTCATCCCCTCCTGCTCGCCGGCGAACCGCGCCGCCGCGTCGCCCGCACAATCATAGGCGTAGCCGGAGGTGAGGAAGATCGCCTCGGAGGTTTCGCCATATTCCGACCGCGCGGTGCCCCCGCGCACGGCCTGCGTCGCGGGACGCCAGCCGGCGGTGATCGAACGGTCCTGACCAGTCTTGCGCTTCATGATTGCAGCCTTTGCCGGGGCCGGCGGTCATCGGCAAGCCCCGTTGCGGCCTTCCCAACCGCCATGTGGCACGCCACCATGGCGCACGATGCATGTCCCCGCCCCACTTCGTCGCCCCCTGCCCGTCGCGCTGCTGCTGATGGCGGCGGCGCAGGCGCTGTTCACCTGGCGGCTGACCATTCCGCATCGCCTCGTCTTTGACGAGGTGCATTACGTGCCCGCCGCGCGCACCCTGCTGGCGCTGGCCGGGCACACCAATATCGAGCATCCCCTGCTCGGCAAGACGCTGATCGCACTCGGCATTCTGCTTTTCGGCGACGGTCCCGCCGGCTGGCGCGCGTTGTCGACGCTGGCGGGCACGGCGACGGTGGGCGGGGTGTTCTGGATCCTGTGGCTGACCACCCGGCGGCTGCGGCCCGCGATCCTCGGCACCCTGCTCGCGCTGTTCAACTTCACCCTGCTCGTCCAGGCGCGCATCGCCATGCTCGACGGCTTCATGGCCGCCTTTGTGGTGCTGGCCGTCGCCGCCATGCTGTGGGCGATGCGCGGGCCGCATGCCACCGCCCGCTGGACGCTGGGCGCCGTTCTGCTCGGGCTGGCCGCGGGGACGAAATGGACCGCGATCCCCTATGTCGGCTATGCCGCGCTCGCCATCGCGATCCTCCGGCACCGCGACCCGGCGCGCTGGCCCGGCCTGTCGGTCGTGCGCGCCTGGCTCATCCTCGGCCTTGTCGGCGGCGTCACCTATCTCGCCACCTTTGCGCCCGCCTTTTTCTACTCGGACAATCCGCTGAGCATAGCCACGCTGCTCCCCTTCCAGCTCGACATCTATCACCAGCAGACCCAGGTCCTGTCGGCGCACACCTATCAGTCGGACTGGTGGAGCTGGCCGCTGATGCTGCGCCCGATCTGGTATTTCTACGACGTCGCAGACGGCGCACAGCGTGGCATCCTGATGGTCGGCAATCCGGTGGTGATGTGGGGTGGCCTGGTCGCGGTCGCCGCCTGCATCTGGGGGGCGGTGCACCGCCGCGATGTCCGGCTGGGCGCGGTCGCCGCACTGTGGCTGGGCAGCTACCTGATCTGGGCGGTCATCCCGAAATCCCTCGGCTTTTTCTACTATTACTACCTGCCCAGCCTGTGGCTGCCGATCGTGATCGCGGTGGCCGCCGACCATTGGCGCGGTGCGTTGCGCGACGGGGACGATATGCTCCTGATCGGTGCCGCGGCCCTGTTCCTGTGGTTCTACCCGATCCTCTCCGCCGCCCCGCTGGCCCATGCCGATTCGTTCCGTCGCTGGACGCTGTTGCCGGACTGGAATTGATGCACGGCGAATCACCCCTGTGCTGAAATCGGCATAGCGGCGTGCAATTTTCCGCCAACGCGCCGCAGACGTCTCTTACAAAACCCAAGATTTCGAACGATTTTCGTTTGTTACACGATAGTAATCTCCCGGCTGGCATGTGGTCATCATGCGTGGGATAGTTGGACAAGATGTAGCGAACCGGACCGTCAGCCATGCCTTTCCGCCTGGAAGCCGAACGACTCACCTTGATCGAACTGGAGCAGCAGGACATCCTGAATGCGATCGACGCGGCCTTGGATGCCATGCGCTATTTCGAGGGACCGGTGATGTCCGACCTGGGGCGGTTCGACGATCCGTTACAGGCCGACCGGCAACTCATCGCCGCCCGCCAGGCGCTTGCCGAAGCCACCGAAGCCCTGCACCGAACCTATCCGGAGCTTGCCGTCGCGCCCCGGTGAGACGCCCTCAATACCGTCCCCAGACGAATCGGGACGACAGCGCATAATTCCACACCGCGCCGATCAGCACCCCGACCAGCGCGGAGGCCGCCCATTCGCTGCTGCGCACGTCATGCAGGAAGGCGGCGACGCCGACATTGGCGACTGCGCCCACCGAACACACCACGCAGAACGACACCCATCCGTCGATCAGCGCGCGCACCCCCTTCAACCGCCGGTCGCGATAGGTCAGCGCGTTGTTCAAAAGGAAGTTGAACGTCATCGCCACCACCGTGGCAAGGATCTGCGCCAGCAGGAAACTGGCCCCCGCCCCCAGGAACACCAGGCTGAGCGTCGCCATGTGCACGCCCACCCCGAGCACCCCGATCGCCGAGAACATCGCAAAGCGCACCGGCACGAACCGCCCGAACATGCGGTCGTACAGCGCGATCAGATATTCCATCGCGACGACGTGATCGAGCTTCGACTCGCCCTCGGTCCGCACCCGGAAGGTATAGGGCATCTCGACAAAGGCCAGCGGCCGCGGCGCCGCGGTCATGATGTCGAGCAGGATCTTGAAGCCGATTGCCGACAATTCGGGCACCACGGACCGTGCCACCGTGCTGCGGATCATGAAGAAGCCGCTCATCGGATCGGACAGGTCGGCCTTCAGCACGCGACGCGACAGCCGGGTCGCCAGCGCCGATTTCGCCACCCGGTCGCGGTCCCATTCGCCGGTGCCGCCACCGGCCACGAAACGCGATCCCACCACCAGGTCCAGCGCCTCGTCCCGCTGCAACCGGTCCAGCATCGCGGGCAGCAGCGTCTCGTCATGCTGGAGGTCGCCGTCGATCACCGCGACGAAGGGGGCCGCGGTCGCGCACATCCCCTCGATACAGGCGGAGGACAGGCCACGCCGGCCGATACGCTGGATCACCCGCACGCGTGCGTCCACCCGGCCCAGTTCGCGCGCCGCCTCCGCCGTGCCGTCCGGGCTGTCGTCGTCGACGAAGATCGCCTCCCACCGCCGCCCCGCCAGAGCCTGGGTCAGCCGCGCGATCAGCACGGGCACGTTCGCCCGCTCGTTGAACGTCGGGATGACGACCGCAAGCTCCAGCAGGTCGGCCATTACAGGTGGGCCAGCACCGCGTCCGTCATCGCCTCCGTCGACAGCGTCCCGCCCAGGTCGGCGGTACGCGCGCCGCCGCGGATCGCATCCGCCACCGCCGCGTCGATCCGGTCGGCCGCGGCCGCCTGCCCCAGCGAGTGGCGCAGCATCATCGCGGCGGACAGGATCGCCGCGCACGGATTGGCCTTGCCCCGCCCGGCGATATCGGGTGCCGAGCCATGGATCGGCTCGTACAGCCCCTTGCCGGTCGCGCCCAGCGCGGCGGACGGCAGCATCCCGATCGATCCTGCGCACATCGATGCCTGGTCGGACAGGATATCGCCGAACAGGTTGCCGGTCACGATCACGTCGAACTGGCCGGGATTGCGCACCAGCTGCATCGCGGCATTGTCGACATACATGTGCGACAGCGTGACATCGGGATAATCGCGCGCCACCTCCAGCACCACGTCGCGCCACAATTGCGAGGTTTCCAGCACATTGGCCTTGTCGACGGAGGTCAGCTTGCCGCGCCGCTTGCGCGCCGTCTCGAATCCGACCCGCGCGATCCGCGCCACCTCCGCCTCGTCATAGCGCATCAGGTCATGCCCCTCGCGCAGGCCCTCCGCATTCCGGCCCTGCCCCTTGGCACCGAAATAGACATCGCCGGTCAGTTCGCGCACGATCACCATGTCGATCGCGCTCGCCACCTCGGGACGCAGCGCGGAGGCATCCTCCAGCCCGGCGAACAGCCGCGCCGGACGCAGATTGGCGAACAGCCCGAAATGCTTGCGCAGGCCCAATATCGCCTGCTCCGGCCGGAACGCCCGCTCCAGCATGTCGAAGCGCGGATCGCCCACCGCGCCGAACAACAGGGCGTCGGCGCGCTCGGCCACCGCGATCGTCTCGGGCGGCAGGGGATGGCCCGCCGCCTCGTACCCGGCGCCACCGACCGCCGCTTCCTCGAAGGAAAGCCCCAGGTTCAGCGTTTCCAGCACGCGCCGCGCGGCGGCCGTCACCTCCGGACCGATGCCATCGCCTGCGAGTACCGCGATCGTCGCCATCCTGAACCCCTTCGCTTGTCGTCTGGATGCGCGGCCTCTTGCCGGCCGCGCCGCCGTCACGCAACCGCCCTTTTCAACCGCTCCACCAGCCGCTCGCGCGCGGCCAGCACGTCGCTGCGCGGCCCCGGCAGCAGGTCGCGTGCGAGGAAATGCCCGGTGATCCGCAATCCATCAAAGATGTCGGGCCATTCCGCCGCCCCCCCCTCGCGCAGGAAATCGGGCAGGGGCAGCAGCTTGGCCTCATAGCCCCGCGCGGCACCGCGTGCCACCGCCGCGCCGCTGCGGGGACTGACATAGCCCAGATCCTCCGTCGCCCGGCTGACGGTGCAGGCGGACAGGTCGAGCCCGAAGCCCAGTCCGGCCAGCAACAGCAGCTCATAGCGCACCAGCCCCGTCGCCCAGCCCCGCGCAGAGGGGGCCGCCGCGATCGCGCCCAGCACGCCGTCCAGCGCGTCATAGACCCGCGGATAGGGCTGTGCCTCCGGCAGCGCCGCCGCGGTCAGCGCGGTCAGCCATTCCAGCGCGCCCGCCGCCAGCGGCTCGCCGTGCAGCGTCGCGCGCGTATCCACCAGTTCCACGGTCAGCGCCGGCAGTTGCTCGGCGGTGCGCGCCCGCCATTCCCCCGATATCGTGTTCGCCGGCTGCAGGATCGGCCGCAACGTCCGCGACCGGCCGCCCCGGACATAGCCGGCCTGCACCCCGTCGCTGCGCGTGAGTGCGCGCACGATCGCGCCATGCTCGCCATGTGCGCGGATCGACAGGATAATGGCGGGCCCCGCGATGCGCATGCGGGTTCAGCGTCTAAGGGTTCGCATCCAGCCACGCAACGGTGACGCCGCCAGGCCCCGGCGCGCCAGCCCGACGCCGCCCTCGAACCCGCCCAGCGCCGCCAGCACCACCCGGTTGGCGATGGTCGGGCGCAGCATCAGCAGGTCCAGACATTCGGTGCCACCGGTCGCGAACTGCCGTTTGTGCTGCCCGTCGCCTTCCAGAAAGTCGAACCAGGCGAAGCGGTCGCCGAACAGATCGGCCAGCGCCTCCGCCATCAGCACCGTGCCCGGCGACCGGTCGGCAAAATCGGGATCATGCCCGACATGATCGTAACGAAGCGTCCGCCCCTGCCCGGTACAGCATAGATAGGCGATCGGCCGCTCCCCGACGAACATCGCCCAGGCACGCACCCGGTCTTCGCCCGCAGCTTGCACGATCCCCCGCCGGAACGCGGGATCGTCGGACAGTGCCGCATCCAGTCCATGGCGTGCCTGATAGGTGCGCGCCGCCAGCGGGATCGCCAGGTCCAGGAAGGCGCCGACCTCGGCCGCGCTGCGATATCCGCGCACCGTCCCGCCCAGCCGCTTCGTCTTGCGACGCAAGCCCGACCGCGCCTGACCCGACAGCCCGGCCATCCACGCCTCATGTCCGCGGGCAAGGTCGACATGATGGCGGGTATAACGCTGGCGCACCGCGGTCAGCGGCCACGCCCCCGACAGCGCGTCCAGATGCGCGGCGGACAGCGAGGTGACCAGATACCCGTCCGCCGCCCCGATCGGCGGCAGCGCAGGGATCTCCCTGGAAAGCACCGCCTCCAGCCCGAGTGGAAGACGCTCCAGACGGCGGGACACGCCGGCCAGGGTCCGCGCGCCGACCTGGAATTTCAACCTTACCCGCGTCGCGGTCACGCCCGCCGCTCTTCCACCAGGTTCGACCAAAGCTGTTCGGCCTGCCGCCAGCGGGTCCGCAGGCTGTCGGGGCCAAGGACCGCGTCCTCCTGCCCCAGCCGCAACGCCGGCATCTCGGCGAAATGCCGGGTCGGCAGCACCGACGCCATCTGGTGCAGTATTTCGCACAGCGCCTCGAACCGGCGGACATGCACCGCATTGGCACGGGTGGCGGACCGGTTGGCCAGTTCGAAACTGTGGCTGACGATCGTCACCGCCGCGTGCCCGGATGCGGCGGCATGTTCCAGCGCGTCGCAGCTTTCCTCGGTCGACAGCGCGCAGATCTGAAAGGTCCGCAAATGTCCCGGCCGGTCCTCGATCACCGTTACCGGCACCTCGATGATGCCCGGTGACCCCGACGGCCATGTGACGGGCGCCACCTGCCGTGCGGGCAGGGTGATGCGGCTATGCTTCGGCTCCGCCCCGTTATGGCTGCTGTCATAGGTGAAGCCCAGCGCCGCCAGCGCCGCCAGCGTGTCGTCATTGGCGGCATAGCTGCCCGCGCGGAACGCGACCGGGCGCGGCGCCCCCGCCGCCATCAGCAACTCGGTCGCCCGGGCCAGCACCACCTGCTGCTCGTCGCGATCATATTCGTACAACTGGAACCGGTCATGCGCCGCGCCGCGATCATCGACCCGCGCCTGCTGCCAGTGCGGGTGGCAGTGCAACTGCACCTCCTGCCCCGCTTCCAGCACCGCCTCCACCATCCGCCGGACGGGATCGATGCCGAAGATGTCCGCCGGCATCGGATCGATGAAAAAGGTCGCCTTCAAACCATGACGACGCAACACATTGAGTTGATAGCTTAATCCGACGCCCATCGGCTCGATGGAACGGTCATAGATCGCCTTCATGTTCAGTCCGGCGCGATGATGGCGCCAGGCGAACTCGGTATCCACGGTCAGGAAGACAGGCGTCACCATGTCCCTGTGCATAACACAGGACAATGAACATTTCGCTTCCGGATTTCTATTCTCGCTCAACGCGCATGGTAGAAGTCGTAGACCTGCTGCGCAACGCCGGCCGACACGCCGGGCGCGCGCTTCAGGTCTTCCAGGCTGGCATTGCGCACCGCGCGACCGGTGCCGAAATGCATCAACAGCGCCTTCTTGCGCGCCGGGCCGATGCCGGGCACCTCGTCCAGCGGGCTCGCGCCCATCGCCTTGGCGCGCTTTTCGCGGTGCGCGCCGATGACGAAGCGGTGCACCTCGTCGCGCAACCGCTGGAGGTAGAACAGCACCGGCGCGTTCACCGGCAACTGGAACTCCCGACCGTCCATCATGTGAAATACCTCGCGCCCGTCGCGGCCGTGGTGCGGCCCCTTGGCGACGCCTACCAGGCAGACATCCTCGATGCCCAGATCCTCCAGCACCGCCTTGGCGGCGTTCAGCTGTCCGCGGCCGCCGTCGATCAGCACCAGGTCGGGCCAGGTGCCGTCGTCGCGGTCGGGCGCTTCCTCCAGCTGCCGGGCAAAGCGGCGACGGAACACTTCGCGCATCATCGCGAAATCGTCGTTGGTGGCGGCTTCGTTGCCCTTGATGTTGAATTTGCGATACTGACCCTTACGGAACCCTTCGGGCCCCGCGACCACCATCGCGCCCAGCGCGTTGCTGCCCTGGATGTGGCTGTTGTCATAGATTTCGATGCGGTCGGGCGGCTCGGGCAGGTCGAACAACTCCGCGACTTCGCGCAACAATTTGGCCTGGGTCGTACTCTCCGCCAGACGCCGCTCCAACGCCTCCACCGCATTGCGCTTCGCCTGGTCCATCAACCGCCGCCGGTCCCCCCGCTGGGGCACCGCAATCGACACCCGGTACCCCGCCCGCTCGCCCAGCGCCTCGCTCAGCAGCGGAGCCTCGGCAAGATCCCGGTCGAGGAGGATCGACTTGGCCGGCGGCACTTCCTCGTAGAATTGCGTCAGGAAGCTCGTCATCACCTCGTCTTCGGGCACATCGGTGGTGTGCGCGGGGAAGAAGCTGCGATGCCCCCAATTCTGCCCGCCGCGGATGAAGAAGGCCTGGATGCCGATCACCCCGTCCTTGCACGCCAGCGCGAAGATGTCGGCATCGCCCACCCCTTCCGCGTTGATCGCCTGCGTGCCCTGGATGAAGGTCAGCGCCTTCAACCGGTCGCGCAGCACCGCGGCCAGTTCAAAATCCATGTTCTCCGCCGCGGCCTGCATCTGCGCGCCCAGCTTGGCCTGCACCTGCGTCGATTTGCCGCCCAGGAAGCTCTTCGCGTCCGCCACCAGCTCGCCATAGCCGGCGGCGTCGATCCGCCCCACGCACGGCGCCGAGCAGCGCTTGATCTGGTAGAGCAGGCACGGTCGGTCGCGCGTCTTGAAGAAGCTGTCGGTGCAGCTGCGCAGCAGGAACAGCTTTTGCAGTGCGTTCAGCGTGTTGTTGACCGACCCTGCGCTGGCGAAGGGGCCGTAGTAATTGCCCACCGCCCGCCTGGCGCCGCGATGCTTCTGCACCCGCGGGAAATCATGGTCCGACCGCAGCAGGATGAAGGGGAAGCTTTTATCGTCGCGCAGCAGCACGTTATAGGCGGGGCGGTAATGCTTGATCAGCTGCGCTTCCAGCAGCAGCGCCTCCGCCTCGTTGTTCGTCGTGACGATGGTCATCGACCGGGTCAGCGACACCATGCGCTGCAACCGCTTGGGCAGCCGGTCGACCTGGGTATAGTTCGCCACCCGATTCTTCAGCGCCCGCGCCTTGCCGACATACAGCACGTCGCCGCGCGCATCCTGCATCCGGTACACGCCCGCACGCAGCGGCAGCGTCGCCAGCACGTTGCGGATCGCCGCCACCCCCACCGCCAGATCGGGCGTATCGGCGCCGCGGATGGAGAAGGTGGATTTTTCTTCGTTGAAGCGGTCGACGGTTTTCTCGGACATCGCCCAGGAATTTAGGAGCGGTCACCCCGCCCCGCCAGCCCGTCGCCTCAGCCGAAGCGGAAATTGACCGGCCTGGCGAGCGCGGCATTGCCGTCGAACGCATGCGCGTTGAACGCCCCGTCGCGCCCGACCCAGTGGCAGAAGAGATGCGCCGACCACGCATTGGGATTGGGCGTGATGCGCCCATGCCGCCGATGCACCCCACGATAGAGCACCGCATCCCCCGGCTCCATCGCCAGGCTGGCATAAGGCTGCCCGGCAAAGTCCGCCGTCACCTCCGGCCTGGGATCGACCAGCGCCTCCGTCCCCACCTCCAGCGGCCACGGCTCGCCGTCGCTATAGTCGAGCGTCAGCGAGAGGCTGTGTTCGCACGAGGGCCGATCCGAATGCACCCGGCACACATCGCCGTCGCGGTAGATGCGGAAATAATCATAGGTCGGCAGCAACGCCGCCCCCACCAACGTCTCGATCGTCGGGGTCAGCGCCCAGAGGAAGCCGAGCAGCGGTGGATAATGATAGCCGTAAAGCTCCACTGCCGGCCGCGCGAGCAGCGGCGATTCGCGGGCGATCGACTCCAGCCGCCCGCCCGCGCCCTCGATCTCGCCCTTCATCTGGTTGAGCAGCGCGTTGCACACGGTCCGGGGGATCAACCCGCGGACAAGCGCGTAACCATCACGCTGATAATCGCCGACAATCTCCATAGCCGATGGCTATCGCGCCGCGCTCTGGCCGACAAGTCAGGCAGAGGCGAAGAACTTCGTCCCCATCACCCCGATCACGGTCAGTGCCATGAAGGCGACCTGCACGCCGTTGAGCCGGTCGCCGAAGATCACCGCGCCGCCGATCACCACGCCGACCGCGCCCAGCCCGGTCCAGATCGCATAGGCGGTGCCCGCGGGAAGTCCGCGCATCGCCAGCGCCAGCAGACCCATGTTCACGAAGCTGAGCGTGATCGGCACCGCCGATGCCTGCCATGTCGCCACCGTCGCTGCCCATTTCAGGCTGAGCGCCCAGCAGATTTCGGAAAACACCGCGATACCCAGAATGACCCATGCCATCGGATTGCTCCTTTGCAACGGGCTCGTGTCTGACACGCCCGGCGCCGGAAACCCGAAAGAGGCGGCGGGCAAAAAAGAAAAAGAGGGGCAGCGCCAGCGGCACGCCCCTCTCATACCCCTCGCGATGGAGGGGATGATCCGTCGATCAGTTCGGCCGACCCAGCCCCGCAATCGTGCGATCCACCATCGCACGGTCGGCGGCGGCGCCGTGATGCTCGGCGATCAGCAGACCGGCGGCACGGGCGGCGGCTTCGGCGGCGCGGGCGCGCACCTCGGCCAGGGCCTGACGCTCGGCCGCGGCAATCTTGTCCTCGGCCATCTTGGCGCGGCGGTCCATCAGCTGTTCGGCATCGATCTTGGCCTTGGCCAGGATCTGGTTCGCCTCCGCCTGGGCATGGGCCCGCATCGTCTCGGCATCGGCATGCGCCGACTTCGCCTTGGCCTCATATTCGGCCTTCAGCGCCTCGGCTTCCTTGCGGAGCTTGGCCGCCTCGTCGAGTTGCGTGCGGATCGCGGCGATGCGCGTGTCGAGGGTGCGACCGATCATGGCCGGCACCTTCTTCACGATCATGCCGATCAGCACGACCAGCGCGGCGATCCCAACCCAGCCGGTGGAATCGAATCCGAACGCGGTCGGGCTGGCGACGTGCTCGGCGCCGCCCGGCTCGGTGGTGGAGCCGTGCAGCCCCTCGCCACCGCGTACCGCCTGCGGCTGCAGCCCCTCGGCCGACGCGGCGCCGGAAAGGTTCTCCGCCACCAGCGCGCTGCCATTTGCATTAGCCATGCGCCGTCACCTTCCGCACCGCATCCGCCGCCGCGTCCTGGCCCACCTGGGCTCCGGACAGCTTGGCGACCAGATCGCGCGCCGCATCGGCGGCCACGCCCTGAAGATTGGCCAGCGCTTCCGCCTTGGCGTTCGCGATGGCAAGGTCATGATGCCCCAGCCGCTCGGCCAGGTCGGCATCCGCCGCCTTGACCTGCGCCTCGAAGGCCTGTGCCGCACGCTGCTTGGCGGCGGTGGTTTCGGCCTGCGCCGCGCCGCGCGCCGCGTCCATTTCGAGCCGCCACGCCTCTTCGACCGTATCGGCCTGTGCCCGCGCAGCCTCGGCCGCGGCAAGATCGCCGGCGATACGGGCTTCACGGTTGTCGACGGTCGCCTGGATCTTGGGCACCATTCCGCGGCCGACCACGAAGTACAGCAGGCCGAAGGTAATCAGGAGCCAGAAGATCTGCGACGCGTAGGTCGCTGCGATCTGAGCAATCTGTGGCATGGGGTCCTCGTGGCCATGTCCACCGGGCGACCAGCATGGCCGCCCGGCGCAACGACGATATTAGGCGACGAACACCAGGATGATCATCGTCACGAAGGCGAGCAGGCCGAGAAGCTCGGCACCGGCGAAGCCGATGAACAGACGGCCCTGCTGGCTGTCGGCCGCACCCGGGTTGCGCAGTGCGCCTTCCAGGAACTTGGCGAACACGTTGCCCACGCCCAGCGAGGCGAGGCCCATGCCGATCGCGGCCAGACCGGCACCCAGCATCTTTGCGGCTTCTGCGTCCATTTCAATCACTCCAGTTCAAACACGTTCAGGTATAAAGTCGAAAGGGTCACGCCGTCGGGCGCCTGCCGATCAGTGCAGGTTCACCGCGTCGTTCAGGTACACGCTGGTCAACAGCGCGAACACATAGGCCTGGATCGCCGCCACCAGCAGTTCCAGCAGCGTGATGCCGATCATCAGCAGGAAGCTGGGCACGGTGATGAGCGCGGCATAGGCCGGACCCAGGTTGATGCCGTTGATGACGAACGCCGCCAGCACCTTCAGCAGGATGTGCCCCGCGGTCATCGCGACGAACAGTCGCAGACCCAGCGAGAAGGGGCGCACCAGGAAGCTCATCAGCTCCACGACGAAGATCAGCGGGATCATCAGCGCGGGCGTGCCGTGCGGCACGAACAGCGCGAAGAAGTGGAAGCCGTGGCGGCCGAAGCCGACGATCAGCACGATCGCGAACGAGATCAGCGCCAGGACACCGGTCACGGTCAGGTGGCTGGTCACGGTGAAGGGATGCACGCCCGGCACCACGCCGAACGGCATCAGGCCGATGACGTTGGCGAACAGGATGAACATGAACAGCGAGAAGACGTACGGCAGGAAGCGCTTGCCCTCCGGCCCGATGTTCGACGTCAGCATGCCGTTGACGAAGCCGGTGAAGCCCTCCACCGCGGCCTGCCAGCGGCCGGGCACCAGATCGCGCTTCATGCCGCCGATCATGAACACCCACAAAGCGACCAGCGTCACCACCATCCACAATGCGGAATTGGTGAAGGACAGGTCGTATCCGCCGACGATCCACTTCTGGCCGAACACCGGTTCGATCAGGAACTGGTGCATCGGATCGATCTTGCTACCCGATTCTGCCGCCACGCCCGTTTCCCACATACGAAGAACGCCCGGTTATTCCGGGCGCTCGCCTGATATCCGAATAATCTGCCTGAACGCGACGGCTATCCCGAGGAACAGCATCACGATCAGCCCCCAGGGCGCGGTGCCGAACCAGCGGTCGATAAGCCAGCCGATCAGCGCGCTGCCGACGAGACTTCCGATCAGCGCGGAGATGATGCGACTACCCTGGGCATAACCCTTGTCGGTATCGACCTTCACCCCCTGCCGCGACGCTTCGCGGGCCCTGGCATCCCGTAGCCGCTCATCGAGCGCGGAAAGCCGCGGGTCCTCCGCGCCGTGGAAATCCTGTCCGGGTTCGTTCTCCGCCACGCGCCCACCTCGCCTTTTGAACCTGTCAGCCGGAAGGAAAGCGCACGAACGGCGAGCGACCCCGCCAAGGCGCCGTCCGTTTAGAAAGCGCGGCCACCCAAGTCAACCGGCTGGGCACTGAAGTGTCACAATCGAAATCTCATCCCCTCTCCCCTTGTGGGAGAGGGAGGGGCCCATCGCGAAGCGATGGGAGGGTGAGGGGTGCCAAGCAGTGCAACACTGCTGGGCCATCCCTCCCCCTTCCAACCGGACTATCACGATCAGTGCCCTCTACCCCCCTCCCCCACGGGGAGAGGGGGGGACCCACCGCGTTAGCGGTGGGAGGGTGAGGGGCTGCCAAGCAGCGCCGCACTGCTGGTTTACCCCTCACCCTTCCCACTGCCCAAGGGCAGCGGGCCCCTTCCCTCTCCCCGAAGGGGCGAGGGAATTATTGCGCCCCAAACCTGAACCGTCAGTCCGGGACCGCAACCACCCCCATCAAACGCAGCGCGAATCCCGCTCCGGCGCCGCGCCGGTGCGCGTCTTCCACACCCCGTCCGGCCCCTTGTACTTCTCCCCCGCATCGGTCTGGGCGATCAGGTTGCACCCGCTGGTGAACGCCATCTGCTCGACGGTGGCGCCACTGGCCTGCGCCTTCTGGGTATAGGCGGATTTGCGCTGGATATTGATGTTGTTGACCAACGCGCGCAGTTCCGGCGTCGCGGCGCCGACGATGCCGATATAGCCGTCGGGCTGCTCGCCCACTTGGCCCGCCGAGCGCGCCGCCGCATAGGCGGGGTCGCGCTGCGCCCAGGCCGCCGCCGAAAGGCCGCCGATCGCCGCCGTGGCGACCATCATGTTCAACACGAAGCTGCGCATCTTAGAAAATCCCCGGGTTCTGCTGGATCAGCGACTTCGCCTCATTGTCCAGGCGATACACCACTTCCTGCGTCACGTTGATGTTGAGGTTGATCTCGATCGGCTTGTCGGGCGCCGAGATGTTCACGCATCCCCCCGGCGCCATGCCGACCAGCGCGATCGTTATCGCCCCAGCCATCTTCCCCAAGATCGGTGTCCTCTTGTCCATCGTCAATCCCGTCTCGTTTTTGGCACGGTTCCGCTTGCCGGCGGCTGAATGACCCCGCCCGTCGGGGCGGTGCCGGCGGGCGGCGCCGCGCGCTTGTTCTGTTCCTCGATCAGGCTCTGGAGGTTGCGCTGCACCAGTCGCTTGGGGTCCCAGAAGGACTGGGCGGAATCGAGCAGCCCGCGAAACGGCGCCTTGATCCGGATGTTGAACACGAAGGGCAGGCGCTGGAGCCGCCGGATCAGGAAGTTCGACTTGGCCCCCTTGCCCTGGCTCACGCCGGTGAAGCGCACATCGGTCACCATCTCGCCGGCCAGCGGCCCGTTCATCGTCACCCCCAGCGTGCGATAGCGCAGCGAGCGCAGCGCACCGAACGCCAGATTGCCCCACAACCCCAGATCCTTCTGGCTGAGATCGCCGACATAGGCGAGGGTGCCGCCGCCTTCGCGCACCATCAGCGATCCCTGCTCGATCCGTCCGCCCCTGTCATCGAACACCATCGGCAACTCGCCATCGAACACACCGGTCGCATTCAGATTCTCGAAGTCGAATTGTTGCAGGAACTGGTCGGCCGCCGCGCCGCGCACGTGAAAGGTCATCCGCCGCTCGGCCGGCTGCGAAAAGTCGAGCAGCGTCGGGTCCAGCGTCAGCGATCCGCCGGCAAAGGGCCATGCGCCGCCCTCGACCTTCACCCGCGTATCGCGCAGCGTCCGGTAACGGATCACGCCATCGGTCACCGCGATGCCGGGGTTGATCGACTTGATCGTGGCCACCTGATCCGGCGCGCTCTCCAGCGCCAGCAGGTCGGTGAAGCGGATCGTCCCGGTGATCCCCTTCACCGGTCCGAACGCTGCGGCCAGATCGGTGCCGTCGGTGGCGAACGTTCCCGTCGAGGTGACGCCGTCCGCGCCCCACGCGATATGCCCGTCGCCGCGAACCGTGCCCCGCACATCGGCGATCACGCCATAGGTCAGCATGGTAAGCAGCGTGGGCTGGAAGGTCTCGGTAAAGGTCAATCCGGGCACGCGCAGGTCCGCCGCACCCGTCCCGCTCGACAATTGGTGATCGATGGTGACATCGGCGACCTTCACCGTCTGCGACGGCTCGTACAGCGTTCCCGCGGCATGGACCCTGCCGTTCACCAGCGACAGCGTCACGTCGCGTGCCGCCATGCGCTGGAAGCGCGCCGTCTCGGCCGCATCATCCACGTCCAGCACACCGTTCAGGGTCAGCGCGCCGCCCGCCAGCCGCCATGTCCCGCGCGCACCGTTCAGCAGCAGCGGCACATTGGCGATCTGCCCGCCGGCGCCGGCAAAGAAGCCGCTCACCGCTCCGCCCCCGATCCGGCCCTCCAGCCGCCCGATATCCAACCGCGTCACCCGCTCCGCGCTTCCCAGTCGCGCCGCGACATCGCTCAGCACGAAGCCGCGGTCGGACAGGCGCAGCGTCGCATCCTGCGCCGCCAGCGTCACCGGCGTGCCGCCCAGCCGCCCCGCCAGCCGCGCCGTCGCCACGCGCGCGCCGCCGCTCACCCGCGCGCCATCGATCCGCACCACCGCCCCGTCCACCGGACACAGCCTGAGCGCCACGCCCGACAGCACCAGCCCCGACACCGCCACCCGGTCCGCTGCCACCGGCGCGCAACCGGGATTGACGATCAACCGCCGCCGCCCGTCCCAGCGCGCCTCCACCGGCACCACCAGTCGCTCGATCCGCCCGTCGCCCAGCGGCCCCGACAGGGTCGCGCGCGTCTCGATCCGGGTCGCACCGTCCAGCGCCGCCGAAAAGCGCATCCGGTCCAGCGCCAGCATCGCGCCGCCCGCCCGGTACGGGGCCAGTGTGGCGGTGCCGCGCACCGGTGCGCCGACCCGCGCCTGGGCCAGCGTCGCCGTCACCTGCGGCATCCCGCCGCCCGCCATCGCCAGCCGCGTGTCGATGCGCGCACCGTCCGCACGCCAGTGCAGCCCGCTCCCGCCCGCCAATGCCACGCGCGCC
>NZ_JALNUQ010000034.1:0-44570 GCF_026540875.1 Sphingomonas sp. GM_Shp_2 | reverse complement strand
GGCGCTATACGCGTCAGGCGGGCGGCTCGATCGCGAACTTCGGCACAGGCACGCCGGCGCTGACGCTGCGCTGTGATGCGGCGACCCGGCGCATCACGCTGGTGCGCGCCGGCGCGCAGGCCGGCACCGCGACGATCCGCACCTCCAGTACCACGCGCCCACTGCCCCTGCAGTCGGGCGGCACGGCCGTATTGGCAGCGGGCGACTCGCTGCTGGATGCAATGGCCTTCACCCGCGGTCGCTTCGTGCTGGAGCGGCCGGGCACGCCACCGCTGGTCGTGCCGGCCTATGCCGAGATCGGTCGGGTGATCGAGGATTGCCGCGGCTGATCGACTCACCGGCGGCGCAAGAGGGTCGGCCAAACGCCCGGTCATTACAAGACTTGTTTATCGGCACCGGCCATCACACATTGGCGCTGCGGCCAGTGATGGCCGCATTGGCTATCAACAAGCGAAAGGAGGTGATCCGATGTCTCATGGTTCAGCAATGGGGTCGGTTCAGTTCGTTCGGGGGACGCGCTTCTAAGACCGCCGGACCGGCCGGAGGGTATCCTCCCCCAAGCAACGGCATGGTCCCCAAGGGCTTGAGGCCTGCATGGTCTCCCGGGCTGGAGCTCTCCGGCCGCTGACCATGTTTAGGGGCTGTCGGGACGTCGAGAGACGCCTCCCGGCAGCCTCTTCTCATATCTGTCGAGTGCTTCTCCGCAACGAATCGTTGTGTAAAGACAACAATCGATCCATCCTCCTCTCATGTACAATCGCATCGCTCTCTTCCGGAACGATCGTGCAATTTCCCGGCGCGCGCTTGCAGAGGCGGTGGATGTTCATCCGCAGACGATCGGATATCTAGAACGCGGCGATTACAAGCCGAGCCTGGAACTGGGCCTAAGGATCGCGGCCTATTTCGGCGTGCCGGTGGACCTGCTCTTCTCGCTCCACCCCTTCCCCTCGCTTACCGACACGCTGCGCCGGGCAGGAGATGCATGATGCACTATGACAGTCGACGCTGGACGGGACGGTACCGGCCGGGCGAAATGCCTTCGGAATTCCGTACGACGCATCCGTATCGTCGCCGCGCGTTGCGGTGGGTGCTGCTTGCGATTGTCATCGGCAGCATAGGCATCGCGGTCGCTCAGCCATTGTTTCCATCAGACGGCGGCGCAGGCTTACCATTCGGCGCACTCATCGCCTTGGTGGTGGTCAACGTGGCGGCAGGACAATCTCCGTTTGCCCGCGCTGGCATGAAAGCGGATCGCTATGACGAATTCGAGCGTGTCGCTCTAGAACGGGCCACGTCACACGCCTATAGCGCGCTGAGTGTGCTGGCGGCGGCTGCCTTCGGCTGGTGCGCATTCGCCAGCGCCCGCGATCTGCCGATGCCGCATCACTGGGGCGATTGGGCCACCTGGGCCATCACCTTCCTCGCCGTCGCCAGTAATCTGCCCGCGATGCTGGCCGAGTTCATGGTCCCGATGCCCGGCGACGACGAGGCGCAATAAGTCGCCTCGTCGCCACGCCCTCAGGCCGGCGTCAGCAGCCCTTCCTTCGCGATCTTCTCGCGCCACACCAGCGGGGCGAGCTGGTGGACGTTCTGGCCTTCGGCATCCACCGCGACGGTGACGGGGAAATCCTGCACCTCGAACTCGTAGATCGCCTCCATGCCCAGGTCCTCGAACCCGACCACCTTCGATCCCTTGATCGCCCGTGCGACCAGATAGGCCGCGCCACCCACCGCCATCAGATAGGCGGAGCGGTGATCCTTGATCGCCTCGGTGGCGGCCGGCCCGCGCTCGGCCTTGCCGACCATCGCCAGCAGGCCCTGTTCCAGCATCATGCGCGTGAACTTGTCCATGCGGGTCGCGGTGGTCGGACCCGCCGGGCCCACCACTTCCTCGCCCACCGGATCGACCGGCCCGACATAATAGATCACCCGGCCCTTGAACTCGACCGGGAGCTGCTCGCCCTTGGCCAGCATGTCGGCGATCCGCTTGTGTGCAGCGTCGCGCCCGGTCAGCATCTTGCCGTTCAGCAGCAGCCGGTCGCCATGCTTCCAGCTCTGCACCACCTCCGGCGTCAACGCGTCGAGATCGACACGCTTGGCCGCGACATCGGGTTTCCAGTCGACCTTGGGCCATTCGTCCAGCTTGGGCGCTTCCAGATAGACCGGGCCCGAGCCGTCCAGCGTGAAATGCGCGTGGCGGGTTGCGGCGCAATTGGGGATCATCGCGACGGGCTTGGACGCCGCATGCGTCGGCCAGTCGAGGATCTTTACGTCGAGGATGGTGGAAAGCCCGCCCAGCCCCTGCGCGCCGATGCCCAGCGCATTGACCTTGTCCATCAGTTCGATGCGCAGCGCCTCGATATCGTTGCGCGGCCCGCGCGCACGCAGCTGCCCCATGTCGATCGCGCCCATCAGCGACTGCTTGGCGAGCAGCATCGCCTTCTCGGCGGTGCCGCCGATGCCGATGCCCAGCATGCCGGGCGGGCACCAGCCCGCACCCATTTGCGGGATCATCTCCAGCACCCAGTCGACGATCGAGTCGCTGGGGTTCATCATCTTGAACTTGGACTTGTTCTCGCTGCCGCCACCCTTGGCGGCGACGTCCACGCTCACCTTGGCGCCCGGCACCATTTCGACGTGCAGCACAGAGGGCGTGTTGTCGCGCGTGTTGCGCCGGGTGAAGGCCGGATCGGCCAGGATCGAGGCGCGCAGCTTGTTCTCGGGATGCAGATAGGCGCGGCGTACACCCTCGTCGACCACCTCCTGCAAGGACCGGTCGCCGGACAGGCGGCAATCCTGCCCCCATTTGACGAACACGGTGACGATGCCGGTATCCTGGCAGATCGGCCGGTGCCCCTCGGCGCACATGCGGCTGTTGGTCAGGATCTGGGCGATGGCATCCTTGGCGGCGGGGCTCTGCTCGGCCTCATAGGCCTCGCCCAGCGCACGGATATAATCCATCGGGTGATAGTAGCTGATGAACTGGAGCGCGTCGGCCACGCTCTCGATCAGGTCGGTGTCGCGGATGATCGTGGTCATGGCAGGCCTTTGCGCGATGCGCGCGCGCGATGCAATCGGCGGACAGCCGGCATTAACCACATCCACTGTCCAGTTTCGCAACTTGGGGGCCCTAGCATCGGCACCATGCCGCGATCAGCTTTTCTTGACGGACCCGTATCGATCGCCTGCCTGCTGGGACTTGTCGAGGATGAGCGCGATCAGGTGGCGATCCTCCAGCATGTCCGGCAGGACCAGCTTGCCGCCACCTGGCCCTTTGCGGTGGTGGCACAGGCGGCGGCCTCCGCCTTTCTGATCGTCATGCTGGCACGCAGTGGCCAGACCGCCGCGCTGATGCCCGCTGCGCTGTTCACGGGGCTGGCGCTGCTCCTGTCGGGGAGCAGCATGCCGCTGCTCCGCTGGATGGTGCGCGAACGCTGGCATCCTTTCCAACGGCACCGCGTCCTTGCCACCGTCGCCGCACTTCTCGCCGCGACGCTCACCATGCAGATGTGGATCGCGACCGATCTGCCCGATCCGGTGCGGCTCGGCTGCATGGTGGCGCTGGCCGGCGCGATCGGGCTGAGCGTCGTGGCCGCGCATGACGTGCGGCCGATGACGCTGGGGCTGGCCACCGGGCTGGCCTTGACCATCGGCGCGCTGAAGGGGGTGGATGCGACGTTCGTCACCGCACTGTCGTGCCTGGGCGCCCTGATCCTGGTCAACCGGCGGCTGGGGCTGGTCGACCGGGCGACCGCCGACACGCACGCGCAGGAATCGGCCGAGAGCCGCACCGCCGCCAAGATGGTGGCGGAGTTCGAGAATCAGGGCACCGGCTGGTTCTGGGAAACGGACCGGCATGGCCGCGTCACCTATCTGACCGACAAGGTCGCCGCCGACCTCGCCCGCTGCGGCATGCGCACCACGGACGCGGCGCTGGCCGATCTGTTCCGGGTCGATGCGCTGGCCCCCCGCGCCGAACGCACCCTGGCCTTTCATCTCGCCTCCCGCACCGCCTTTTCGGACTATTCGGTCTGCGCCGCCGCCGATGCGGAGGGTGCGCGCTGGTGGTCGATCTCGGGGCGGCCGATGATCGACTCGCTCGGCCGGTTCCAGGGCTTTATCGGCTCGGGCACCGACCTGACCGAAAAGCGGCGTTCGCAGGCGGAGATCACCCGTCTCGCCCTGTCCGACAGCCTGACCGGCCTCGCCAATCGCCAGCGGATGCGCACCGCCCTCGACAAGACGCTGGCGCGCGATTCCGGCCCCTACCGGCCTGCCAGCCTGTTCCTGCTCGATCTCGACCGGTTCAAGGCGGTCAACGACACGCTGGGCCATCAGGCGGGCGATACGCTGTTGAAACAGGTGGCCCGGCGGCTGGAGGAATGCGTCGGCGATGCCGGGCTGGTCGGCCGCTTGGGCGGCGACGAGTTTCAGGTGCTGCTCCCCGATATCGATGCCCGCGAACGGCTGGGGCGACTGGCGCGCACGATCATCACCGCGCTTTCCCAGCCCTATATGATCGACGACGGCGCGGTCACGATCGGCTGCTCGATCGGCATCGCCATGGCCCCCCATCACGGCGAGGATGGCGAAACGCTGGTCCGCAATGCCGACCTTGCCCTTTATGCCGCCAAGGGCGACGGGCGCGGCGTCCACCGCTTCTATGCCGACGAGATGCTGGAAGGTGCACGCACCCGCCAGCGGCTGGAATCCGATCTGCGCGAGGCGCTGGCGCAGGGCAGCTTCCACCTGGCCTATCAGCCGATCGTCGCGACCGGCGACGCCCGCATCGTCGGTTACGAGGCGCTGCTCCGCTGGACGCATCCGACGCGCGGCGCCGTCTCGCCGGCCGAGTTCGTCCCCATTGCCGAGGAGTGCGGCCTGATCGAACCGCTGGGCGAATGGGTGTTGCGTACCGCCTGTCGCGAGGCGGCACGCTGGCCGGGCGGGGTGCGCGTCGCGGTCAACGTCTCGCCGATCCAGTTCGCCAATCGTCGCCTGCCCGATCTGGTCGCCAGCGCGCTCGCCCATGCCGGCCTCGCCCCGGACCGGCTGGAGCTGGAGATCACCGAGGGCGTGTTCCTCGACGGATCGACGGATACCGACCAGATGTTCAAGGCGCTGAAGGGCCTGGGCATCCGTCTGGCACTGGACGATTTCGGCACCGGCTATTCCAGCCTCGGCTATCTGCGCACCGCGCCGATCGACAAGATCAAGATCGACCAGTCCTTTGTCCGCGGCACCGCGCAGCCCGGCAACCGCAACGCCGCGATCGTGCGCGCGATCGTGACGCTGGCCGACACGCTGGGCATGGAAACCACGGCCGAAGGTGTCGAGCATCAGGACGAGATCGCGCTCCTCGCCGATCTGGGGTGCAGCCATATCCAGGGCTTCGTCTATGGCCAGCCGGCCAATGCCGACGATGCGCTGGCGCAGCTATCCGCCAGGCGCGGCTATGCCACCGCAAGCGGGTTCCGGGTCAGCCGTGCGCCCCGCGTGAAGATGCTTCGCTCCGCCCGCGTCGCGGTCCGGGATGCGGGTGGTGCGGTGATCGACGGCGATGTCCGCATCCGCGACATGTCCGCGACGGGGGCGATGATCGACGGCCTTGCCATCGACGGCGAGGCGGTGGGCGTCGACCTGTTGATCGAGCTGCTCGAAGACCAGATGTTCACCGCCCAGGTCCGCTGGGCCCGCGATGGCCGCGCCGGCATCCAGTTCGCCGAGCATTTCAATCTGGAGCGGCTGAACCCGCCCGCACGATCGCTGCGCCAGGCGGGTGAGCGCTGACCTATCCGCGCCGGACCAGCACCGCGCCGGCGATCACCAGCGCGGCGCCCAGCAGCTTGGGCATGGTCACCGGGTCGGTCCGGAGCCCCAGCAGGCCGAAATGATCGAGCGCGAGAGCGGTCGCCAATTGGCTGGCGATCGCGATGGTCAGCGCGGTCGCCAGCCCCAGTCGCGGCGCGGCGAAAGCGATCGCCGCGACGAACCCTGCCCCATAGAAGCCACCGAGCCACGCCCAGGACGGCGCCCCCCGCAGCGCCGCCGGCGCGGTGCGGTCCAGCGCCGTCCAGGCGACCAGCAGCACCACCGTGCCGACCACGAAGGACACCAAGGCGGCCAGGAGCACCGACCCCGATGTTCTGGCAAGAGCCGCATTGGTCGGCGCCTGAACGGCGATGCCGATTCCGGCGAGCAGGATCAGGATGAAGGGCAGGCCGAGGGACATGGCCCGCCCCGTAGCTACGCCGGTCGCGCGGTTCAACTCGCCAGCCGCCACGCCACCATTAAATCGATCTTCACCATCTATCCTTATGCATGTCCTGCACCGCCACAGCATTCGGCCGCTCCAAGAGGAAGTCCATGACCGTCCAGCAATCCATCGATTTCGCCGATGTGGCGTTTGACGAAGCCACCGTACGCGCCATGCGCTTCGCCGGCGGCCATCGCTTCCTCAACTCTCATGTCGAGATGCTGGTGGCGCCCAATTTCCTCGACTCGAACGAGTGCGAAATATTGGTCCGACTGATCGATGCGAACCGCCGCCGCTCCGAAGTGGCCGATGGCGTCGCCGTATCGCGCACCAGCGAAACCTGCATATTCGACGCAGCGACCCCGATCATCCAGCTGCTCGACCTGCGCCTGTCCCTGTTCCTGGGCGTCGCACCGGAACTTGGCGAACCGATCCAGGGTCAGCGGTACGCCGTCGGCCAGGAGTTCAAGCTGCACCACGATTATTTCGAACCGCATCACCCCGAGGAACGCACCCATACGCAGCGTTGCGGCCAGCGTACCTGGACGGCGATGATCTACCTGAACGAACCCGAGCAGGGCGGCGAGACCTTCTTCCACTATCTCGATCACGCCTTCAAACCGGAAACCGGCACGATGCTGTGCTGGAACAATATCGGACCGGGGGGCCTGTCCAACCCGCACACGCTTCACGCCGGCCAGCCCGTTCTGGAAGGCACGAAGTACATCGTGACCAAGTGGTTCCGGGAGAAGCCCTGGGCACGCTGAGCCGCCCCTTCCGGCCGCTCCTACCTACGACCTGCAACGTCTTGATGTGGACCGATCGCGGGTGCCGGCGACCGGTCCACATCTCGCTCGACCTACCTTCCGGCCACCGGGTGCCCGTCACGCTGCCGCCGGGGCCGGCCGCCTGAACTGGTAGGTGGGCCATGTCTTCGGACACCATCCCTTGTGTGGGCACGCGCAATTTGCCGGCCAAAAAAATATTTTGCCTCTTGCGCTTCGCGAACCCCGCAGACATCCATGCGTCGCACCGGACGGGGCCGCATCGCCCCCCGGAACCGATGCTCGTCTCACCGCTTATCCTCTTGCGAGCCTGACGCAGATTATACACAAGCACTGGTATAAGACGCGAGGGGCCCACCCAAGCTCTGGTATGAACACGGTCGATCCATGATGGCTCGGCGGGGGTGTCGTGCGCGCGAAATGCGATGCATGATCTCTTTTTGTTCTAACAATCCAGCCGCTTGGGGTTAGACTGGGCAAACGCCACGAGTCGAACGAATTGAGAACAAGGAGCGGCTTCGCGATGGACTTCAGCCGGGACAGCGACATGACCACCGACACGATCGACAAGGGCCAGACCAGCATGGCGCTCGACACCACTCCTGCCCCCGCGGCAGCGGTGGCGGACAGCAAGGCGATTCGGCCCCAGCCCTATCCGGTCGAGGTCGATCACGCGCGCGACGCGAACCTGACCGATTTCGGCAAGGAGACGCTGAAGGACCGCTATCTGCTCCCGGGCGAGAGCTTCCAGGACCTGTTCGTCCGTGTCGCCTCCGCCTATGCCGATGACGCCGCCCATGCACAGCGGCTGTACGACTATATCTCGAAGCTGTGGTTCATGCCCGCCACCCCCGTTCTGTCGAACGGCGGCACCGGGCGCGGCCTGCCCATCTCCTGCTATCTGAACTCGGTTCCCGACAGCCTGAACGGCATCGTCGACACCTGGAACGAGAATGTGTGGCTGGCCTCGCGCGGCGGCGGCATCGGCACCTATTGGGGCAATGTCCGCGGCATCGGCGAGCCGGTCGGCCTGAACGGCAAGACCAGTGGCATCATCCCGTTCGTCCGGGTCATGGATTCGCTGACGCTGGCGATCAGCCAGGGATCGCTGCGCCGCGGCTCGGCCGCCTGCTATCTCGACATCTCGCATCCCGAGATCGAGGAGTTCCTGGAAATCCGCAAGCCCAGCGGCGACTTCAACCGCAAGGCGCTCAACCTCCATCACGGCGTCCTCATCCCCGACGCCTTCATGGAAGCGGTGCGCGACGGCGCCGAATGGCAGCTGAAGAGCCCCAAGACGGGCGAGGTCCGCGCCACCCTCGACGCGCGCTCGCTCTTCCAGAAGCTGGTCGAAACCCGCCTCCAGACCGGCGAGCCGTACATCGTCTTTGCCGATCACGTGAACTCGACCATGCCCAAGCATCATCGCGATCTGGGCCTGAAGGTCTCGACCTCGAACCTGTGCTCGGAAATCACGCTGCCGACCGGCGTCGATCACCTCGGCAACGACCGTACCGCGGTCTGCTGCCTGTCCTCGCTCAACCTGGAAACCTGGGACCAGTGGAAGGACGACAAGCAGTTCATCGAGGACGTGATGCGCTTCCTCGACAATGTGTTGCAGGACTATATCGACCGACACGAGCCGGGCATGGAGCGCGCCGCCTATTCCGCGGGGCGCGAGCGTTCGGTGGGCCTCGGCGTCATGGGCTTCCACTCCTTCCTCCAGGCGCGCGGCATCCCGTTCGAGGGCGCGATGGCCAAGTCGTGGAACCTGCGCATGTTCAAGCATGTCAACGCGCAGGTGAACCAGGCGTCGATGACGCTGGCGGTCGAGCGCGGGCCCTGCCCCGACGCCGCCGATGTCGGCGTGATGGAGCGTTTCTCGTGCAAGATGGCGATCGCGCCGACCGCGTCGATCTCGATCATCTGCGGCGGCACCAGCGCCTGCATCGAGCCGATCCCGGCCAATATCTACACCCACAAGACGCTTTCAGGCAGCTTCGCGGTCAAGAACCCGTATCTGGAAAAGCTGCTCAACCAGAAGAGCAAGAATTCCGAGGCGGTGTGGAGCTCGATCCTGGAACATGGCGGCTCGGTCCAGCATCTCGACTTCCTGACCCAGGAAGAAAAGGATGTGTACAAGACCAGCTTCGAGATCGACCAGCGCTGGCTGCTCGAACTGGCCGGTGACCGCACGCCGTTCATCGACCAGGCACAGTCGCTCAACCTGTTCATCCCGGCCGATGTCGAGAAGTGGGACCTGCTGATGCTCCACTTCCGCGCCTGGGAACTGGGCATCAAGTCGCTCTATTATCTGCGTTCCAAGTCCGTCCAGCGCGCCGGCTTCGCCGGTTCGGAAGGGTCGGGCGGCGTCGAGGCGGACAACACGATCGACAAGCCGAAGTTCGATCTGGGCGAGTCCACCGACTATGACGAATGCCTGGCGTGTCAGTGAGGTGATCGGGCGAGGGTAGCGGATTGCCCTCGCCCTGAACGCCTCTCCCATCGGGAGAGGAAGGGGCCCGCCCGGCAAGGCCGGGTGGGAAGGTGAGGGCGAGATGAAGCTCTACGATCAGCAACCGGGTGGCACGACCGTCAAAGCCCGTCAGCTTCGTCGCGAGGCCCCCGCGCCCGAACGGCCCCTGTTGCGCGCTGTGCGCGAAAGTCTTCCCGCTCTGAAATGGCGCCATCAGGTTCCTGTGGGCCCTTTTTATGCTGACATATTATGTTTTTCGGAACGTCTCGTGATCGAAGTCGATGGTGATACGCATGGCTTGACCGCCCCTGCCGATGGCTCGCGCGCGGCACTGATGGCGCGTGCCGGGTATCGCACACTTCGTGTCGCGAACGGCGACGTCACCAACAACCTTGCCGGCGTTCCCGCCCATATCGCGTCGCGTCTCGGTGTCGGGCATATGGCAAAGGAAAAGGGCGGCACCGCATGACCGGCACCGCCCTCACCCTTCCGCGGCCTGCCGGCCGCTCCCTCCCTCTCCCGGTGGGAGAGGGACGTGACGGATCACTCCGTCTCTTCGAACGTCACCGCTTCGGCGCCGTTGGCGGAGAGGCGGACCTTGCCGTCCTCGATATCCGCGACCAGGCCGACAGAGATGTAATGATGCTTGGCGCCCTGCCCGTCCTCGGTCTGCGGCGAATCGTTCTTCGTCAGCTTGATGCGGTCACCTTCGACATGGTCGACGGTGCCGACATGCGTGCCGTCCGCGCCGATGACTTCTGCGTGTTCCTGGATCTGGCTGATATCGACCATCGTTTTCCTCCTGTGATGGGTTCGACGTGCCAACGCACCGCACCCGAAATGGTGGCATCGTGACCGGCTGGGCGATCATGTATATCGTCGCCGGCGTGCTCGCCCTGGTCGGCGGCGCGCTGCTGCTGGCGCTCACCCGTCCGCAAAGCGCGGGCAAGGTCTATGCCTATCGCATGATCGGCATCATGGCGCTGGCCGGCGCCGCCTCGCTCGCCGCCTCCGCCGCGGCGCTCAAGGCATGGAGCATTGCGCCATGACCGCCACCCCCGTTTCCCGCGACGCCACCGGCGCCGCGCCTTCCTTCCCCTTCTTCGTACCGGAGTAATCCCATGTCCCTCCTTCAGGCCTCCAAGCAGTACAAGCCCTTCGAATACCCCTGGGCGTTCGAGTTCTGGAAGCGTCAGCAGCAGCTCCACTGGCTCCCCGAAGAGGTGCCGCTGGGCGAGGACTGCCGCGACTGGGCGCAGAAGCTGTCGGATCACGAGCGCAACCTGCTCACCCAGATCTTCCGCTTCTTCACCCAGGCCGATGTCGAGGTGCAGGACTGCTACCACGAGAAATATGGCCGCGTGTTCAAGCCGACCGAGATCAAGATGATGCTGACCGCGTTCAGCAACATGGAGACGGTGCACATCGCCGCCTACAGCCATCTGCTCGACACGATCGGCATGCCCGAAAGCGAGTATGGCGCCTTCCTCGAATATGCCGAGATGAAGGAAAAGCATGATTACATGCAGAATTTCGGCGTCGATTCGGACGAGGACATCGCCCGCACGCTGGCCATGTTCGGCGGCTTCACCGAGGGCGTTCAGCTGTTCGCCTCGTTCGCCATGCTGATGAACTTCCCGCGCTTCAACAAGATGAAGGGCATGGGCCAGATCGTTACTTGGTCGATCCGCGACGAAAGCCTGCACTGCGAGGGCATCATCAAGATGTTCCACACCTTCTGCCACGAGCGTCAGTGCCTGACCAAGGCGGTGAAGGACGACATCGCCGATGTCTGCCAGACGACGATCCGCCTGGAGGACAATTTTATCGACCTCGCCTTCGAAATGGGCCCGGTCGAGGGGATGAAGCCCAAGGAGATCAAGAAGTATATCCGCTACATCGCCGACTGGCGGATGGGCCAGCTCGGCCTGAAGCCGATCTACATGATCGACGAGCATCCCCTGCCCTGGCTCGCGCCGATGCTGAACGGCGTCGAGCACGCCAACTTCTTCGAGCAGCGCGCCACCGAATATTCCAAGGCCGCGACCAAGGGCCAGTGGAACGACGTGTGGGATTCGTTCGACAAGCGTCAAAAGGCCAAGGGCGCCAAGCCGGCGAACGAGGAAGCTCCCGCGGGCATGGGCGACATGTTCTCGCAAGCCGGGGTGGCTGCCGCGTAAGCGCTTTTTCTCAAGTTCCAGCGGGAGTGGCGCCAATGCTATTAGCATCTCCGTCACTCCCTACACTCTTTAGGAAGGAGACCCGCATGAGTACAGGCTAACCGCAGGCCAACATGACAAGGCGTGAAAACGGGCTATTGCACATAGACTTAACAGAACGCTCAACCGGAATACTGGAGGCTAGTAAGTTTTCTCTCGCAATCAGCAGGACAAACGATCGCCTGTAAGGTTGGATATATCCGGGATGATGGAGTTTGACATGACTTCACTAACCTTCTGGACGTCCATGGATCGCGACTTCATGTGGCGCTGGCACTGCTTTGACGGTAAGAATGTGGCGATGCATTCCACCGAGAGCTACTTCAATCGGTCTGATGCCGAGATTGCCATTGCTCAAGCAAAGCGTCAGATGATCCAGGCACTAGCCAGTTGAGCGGGCGGGCAATCACGTGATTGCCCGCCTTCAACCCAAAATATATAACTGGTCAACACCACCCCCGCCGCTTGCCCCCTGCATAGGGCCGCGCCAGCCCCTCCTCGACGAGTTGCGCGCCCAGCGACACGCCGTCGCGGCTGACCACCGCCAGCTTGCGCCCATATTTATCGCGCGCGCGGGGTTGCGGCTCCATCACGAACGGCCCTGCGCTCAACAGTTCGCGCATCCGCTCCGTCGCCGCCTCGCCCTTGCGCGCCTCGGCGGCGCAGCGGGGCGGGTGCGTTTCCGGCGTGTCGATGTCGGCGATGCGGATGGTATCGCCGCCCATGCGGAACGTGTCGCCATCGACGACGCAGTCCGCCCGTTCCCCCCGCCGGCAACGGACGAACCGGCCGCTCGCCGCCTCGCCCATCGGCGCCCACTGGCCCGGCCACAGGCGGCGCAGCATGCGTTCCAGATCGGTCACGCCGATCTCCCCCGCGACCGCATCGCCCACCTGCCGCCAGTCCGCGACATGCGGCAGAGCCAGCCCCAGCGCCAGTCCGATCAGGACGAGCCGCCCGTCACGCAGGAAACCACCCGACGAAACCCGCAAACCACTTCGTGCCATAACAATGCGTTAGGAGTCGGCCTGCGTCACGGCAACCAGCCTTAGCCGTGCATTTTCCGTGTCGGCGCATGGAAATCGGGTGGCTTGTTGGCAATCCACCTCAGGTAACGCGCCATATCCTCGCGCGCGCGCAGGGTTTCCAGGTCGGCGAAATGCCGCGCCAGATCCGCATTGGAGACGAGCGCATGGATGGTGCGGTGGCAGATCGGGTGCACCGGCACCGTCTCGCGTCCGCCCTCGCTCTTGGGCACGACATGGTGCCATTCCACCCGGCGACCCAGCATACGGCCGCACAGCGCGCACAGCCCGGCATCGGATGCCACCGCCGCCGCCCTCGCCTCCCCGGCCGCCAACGCCGCCTTGCGCTTCACCCGTCCGCTCATGCCGCCGATATGGGGTGGCGCACGCGCAAAAGAAAACGGGGCCCGGCACCTGGCCGGACCCCGCTGATGTACGCGGTACTGGTACGCTTTTACTGGATCGGTAACCGATCAGAAGTGTGCGACGAGGCCGGCCGTCGGGCGGAAGCTGTCCGCGTTGCCGAAGGTCGAAACTTCGACGCGGAAGCGCAGGCCCGAATTGCCGGTCAGACCGCCCAGGCCGATGTCCTTGGGGCCGACTTCGGCGCCGACGCCGTAGGTCATCGCGTGATAGTCGGGGCTGTTGTTGCCGAACCGGTCGAAGTTGACCCAGCGATAGCCGACCTTGCCGTAGAACAGGCCGCTGTCGCCCGAGCGGAAGCCGAAGCGGCCGGCGGCGCCGTAGCCCCAGTCGATCGCGCCGTCGACGCCCTTCATCACTTCACCCTCGGCGCCGACGAACACCGGACCCAGCGGAATGTTCGCGCCGACGATGCCGTTGACGATCGCGCCCTGCAGCTTGCGGCCGCCGATCGGCGTGTTGGGGATGCCGTGGCCGACGCGACGGTCGAAACCTTCCCAGCCGCCCATCACCGCCACATACGGCTCGAACCCGAACGCCTTGGTGCCGTCCGGCGCCGTCGCGGGGGCCGACGAGTCGGAATAGGTGTCCTGGGCCGCTGCGGGAACGGCGACGAACGCGGCCGCAATCGCGGCTGCGAGGGAAAGCTTACGCATGAGAGATACCCTTCTTCTTCTATTTGGGGGGCCGCGATCCAGTGTGCCGCGTGGCCCAGGACCCGCTTAACCGCGCAAACCGGCGGGAGTTGCACAAAGATGATCCCGGATGCGCGCCTTTTCCCCCGGTGTTGCTGCAACGCAACACTTCCTGTCACCTGGATTAACGAATTGCGGGCTTGCTGTGGCCGCGCCCCGGAACCGCCGCAAGAATGGCGGATTTGCGCCAATATTGAGGCAAATCAAGCCTGAGCTGTCGTCCTCACGGTCGCGCAGAATCGGCGCGGGGCATGCAGAGAAGCCACGCCCGCTATTGCGCCGCGATGTGACACTGTTGTGAAGACACGAAAAAGCCGGCGCTCCATCGGCTGGAACGCCGGCCCCGGCATTTCATATCGGATCAGGGACGCAGCGCGGCATCATCCTTGTCGTCGAGTTCGTCATCCTCGACGGTATCGGCGTCGAAATCGTCCTGAACGTCGTCCTCGTCGATATCGTCCTCGTCCATGGTCACCGTGGCGTCGCTTTCGCCCACCTCTTCGGAATCCATGTCCAGTTCGTCGATCGGCTCGTCCTCGGCATCGTCGTCGCCCAGATCGGGATCGACATCGGTCAGCAGCACGCCGTCGGTCGGGCCGTTGCGCGTCGCTTCCAGGATCTCGGCACGCTGGCTTTCGTCATAGCCTTCCTCGTCCCAGCCGTCGTCGCCCGTGCCCCGGCCCTGAACCTGATGTCCGCCCATGATCGACTCCTTCTCCACAACCCATGCAAATCGTGGAGGTCGAACGGCGGGGCGCCGGGCCGGGTTCCGTCAGCCCCGGCGGAAGACGTGGCCGCGCTCGGTGACGAACACCAGGGCGAAGGCGATCAGCCCCGCCACCAGGAAGCCCGCGACCAGCGGCACGGGCGTGCCATCGAACGCCTGACCGATCAGCGCACCGATCACCGATCCGAAGGTGATGCTGGTAAAGCCCTGCACGCTGGAGGCGGTGCCAGCGATCCCGCCCATATTCTCCATCGCCATCGCCGAGAAGTTGGACGTCGCGAGGCCGAAGCACGCCATGGTCAGGCCCTGGAGGATGCCGAACGCCCACAGCGTCTCGTGTCCCGTCCACACCACCGCCAGATGGATCGCCGACAGCAGGATCAGCGCGGTCACCGCACCATGGCTGATCAATCGCGTACCCAGCCGCATCACGATCTGCGAGTTGAGCAGGTTCGCCACCGCCATCGTCGCCGCGGTCGTCGCGAACACCACGGCCAGCAGTGCGGGCCGCCCGAACGTCTCCGCCATGATCTGCTGTACCGAGTTCAGATAACCGTACAGCGCTCCCATCAGCGCGGTGGAGGCCAGCGTATAGCCCAGCGACAGCCGGTCGCTCACCGTCTGCAACCAGCCGCGCGCGATCCGCCCCGGCGCGATCGCCAGCCGCCGTTCAGGGACCAGCGTCTCGGGCATGCGGATCGCGAACCACGCCAGCACCAGCGCGGCCAGGCCGGCGATCGCCCAGAAGATCACCCGCCACCGACCGAAGATCAGCATGAATTCGCCGAATGCGGGCGCCAGCACCGGCACCACCATGAACACCATGAAGGCGATCGACATCACCTTGGCCATGGCGCGCCCCTGGTAACAGTCGCGCACCAGCGCCACCGTCGCCACCCGCGTCGCCGCCACCGCCGCGCCCCCGCACACCCGCGCCGCCAGCAGCAGCGTGAAGCTGCCTGCCACCGCGGCCAGTGCATTGGCGATCACATAGCCGACCAGCGCACAGATCAGCACCCGCCGCCGCCCGAACCGATCCGCCAGAGGCCCATGCGCCAGTTGCGCGACGCCGAACCCGATCAGGAAGGCGGTGATGACGAACTGGCGGGCATTGGGGTCGCGCACATCCAGGCTGTCGCCGATCGCGGGCAGCGCAGGCAGCATCGAATCGATCCCCAGCGCCGCCAGCGCCATCAGCGCGGCGACCAGCAATACGAATTCGACAAAGCCGATCGGCGCGCCCGGACTGTCCGGCGCGGGATGCGAGGGGGAATCGGTCATGATCGCTGTCCATAGCGGCGCCGTGCGATGCGCGGAACCCGTCTCCGCGCGGCGCGGCACTACCGCTATCCGCCACCGCTCACACCGCCTATATGATGGGTTCAGGACGCTTTTTGTTTGGACAGGCTTTCATGCTCGATACGCCCACGGCCCAGGTGCCGATCCTCAGCCTCAACGATCAGGCCCGTGATCCCGATGGCTTCGCCGCCGATTTCGGTGGCTCGTTCGAACGCTTCGGCTTTGCCATCGTCGCCGATCACGGCATCCCACAGGATCTGATCGAGCGCGCCTGGGGCGAGACCCGCGCGCTGTTCGACCTGCCCGAGGACGAGAAGCGGGCATATCACGTTCCCGGCGGCGGCGGCGCGCGCGGCTATACGCCGTTCAAGACCGAGATCGCCAAGGATGCCAAGGTCGTCGACCTCAAGGAATTCTGGCATGTCGGCCGCGAGCTGCCCGCCGGGCACCGCTTCGCCGACCGGATGCCCGCCAATATCTGGCCGACCCGCCCGGAAGGGTTCAAGGATACCTTTGTCGAGCTGTTCGCCGCATTCGACCGCGCCGGCGACCGCCTGCTTTCCGCCATCGCCCGCCACCTGAAGCTGGCGCCGGACTGGTTCGACCCGGCGGTTCGCGACGGCAATTCGGTCCTGCGCCTGCTCCACTATCCCCCCATCCCCGCCGATGCCGAAGGGGTGCGCGCCGGCGCGCATGAGGACATCAACCTCATCACGCTGCTGCTCGGCGCGGAGGAGGCCGGCCTCGAACTGCTCGACCGCGATTCGGGCCAGTGGCTGTCGATCAAGCCACCGGAGGGCGCGATGGTGGTCAATGTCGGCGACATGCTGCAGCGCCTGACCAACCATGTCCTGCCCTCGACCACCCACCGCGTCGTCAACCCGCCGCCCGAGCGGCGCGGCCATTCGCGCTATTCGATGCCGTTCTTCCTGCATCCCGCGCCCGATTTCCTGATCGAAACGCTGCCCGGCACGATCACCGCGGACAATCCCAACCGCTACGAAACGCCGATCACCGCGCACGACTATCTCTACGAGCGCCTGGTCGAAATCGGCCTGATCAAGAAGTAAGCACATCCTGCCCCTCTCCCCTCCGGGGAGAGGGAGGGGCCCACTGCCGGCAGGCAGTGGGAGGGTGAGGGGCGGCCACGCAGCGCAACACGGCTTGCCCGCCCCTCTCCCGGCATATCAGCCCCGGAACAATCCCCCCAGCACGCCGCGCACCACCGCGCCCATCACACCGCCCCCGCCGGAGGCGCGTCGCCGCTTGCCGCCAAACACCTGCCGCCCGATCTCGTTGGCCACCTGCCGCCCCAGCGAAGAACTCGCCGCCCGCGCCGCACTGGTCGCCATCACGTCCCAGTTGGACCTGGCCCCACCCCGCTTCGCCTCCTTCGCCGCCTCTGCTTCCGCCCTGTCCGCCGCCGCAGAAGCCGCCGCCGCTTCCGCCTTGGCCGCCAGCATCTCTTCCGCCGACTCCCGATCGACCGCGACGTCGTACCGGTCGCCCACCGCATCGGTCGCCACCAGCACGCGCCGTTCCTCCGCCGTCACCGGCCCCACCCGACTGACCGGCGGCGCGATCAGCGTACGCGTGACGGGGGCCGGCGCGCCATCCGCCTGCAACAGCGAAACCAGCGCCTCGCCTACCTTCAGTTCGGTGATCGCGGTCGCGACATCCACGCCGGGACTGGCACGGAATGTCTCGGCGGCCGAGCGTACCGCGGCCTGATCGCGCGGGGTAAAGGCGCGCAACGCATGCTGCACCCGGTTGCCCAGCTGCCCCGCAATCCGCTCCGGCACATCGACGGGGTTCTGGGTGATGAAATACACGCCGACACCCTTTGACCGGATCAGCCGCACCACCTGCTCGATCTTTTCGATCAGCGCCGGCGGCGCATCGTCGAACAGCAGATGCGCCTCGTCGAAGAAGAAGACGAACACCGGCTTGTCGGGGTCGCCCACCTCCGGCAGTTGCTCGAACAGTTCGGACAGCAGCCACAGCAGGAACGTCGCATACAGCTTCGGGCTCGCCATCAACTGGTCCGCCGCCAATATGTTGACCACGCCCTGCCCCGCATCGTCGGTACGGATCAGGTCGGATAGCGCCAGCGCCGGCTCGCCAAAGAAATGCTCCGCCCCTTGCGCACGCAACTGCAGCAACGCGCGCTGGATCGCCCCCACCGATTGCTTGGACACATTGCCATAGGTCGCGGTCAGCTCGTCCGCCCTGGCGGCACACGCGGCCAGCATCGCCTGAAGATCGTCCAGGTCGAGCAGCAACAGCCCTTCCCGGTCCGCCAGATGGAAGGCGATGGTCAGCACCCCCTCCTGCACCGCGTTCAGGCCCATCATGCGGGCGAGCAGCACCGGCCCCATCTCGCTCGCCGTGGCGCGCACCGGATGTCCCTGCCGCCCGAACAGGTCCCAATATTGCACCGGCATCGCCGCATAGGCCCAGTCGGTCAGTCCCACCTCCGCCGCGCGGGTCGTGAAAGCACCGTGTGTCCTGGCGGTCGGCGATCCCGCCATGCCCAGCCCAGACAGGTCGCCTTTCACATCCGCGACGAAGCTCGGCACCCCGGCGCGTGCGAACCCCTCCACCATGCGCTGCAGCGTCACCGTCTTGCCCGTGCCCGTCGCACCGGCGATCAGGCCGTGCCGGTTGGCGCGGTGCAGGTCGAGGATCTGGGGCGTCGCCCCATCGGAGCCGAGGAAGATGCCGTCCATCGCGCCAGCCTATCGCGCCCGCCCCAAAAGAAAAGGACCGCCGCAGTTTCCTGCGACGGCCCCCTGTCTCGATGCCAAAGGCGTCTCGATGCCGGATGGCTTACTTGATCTTCACCGGGATCAGGCCGCGCTGACCACGCGCCCGCTGCACCAGCATCAGCACCTGCGTACGGCCGGCCGACTTGGCCTCGGCCACGACCCGCTGCACGTCCGCGGCGGCGCGCACCTGCGTACCATTAATCGCCGAGATCACGTCCCCGCGCTTCAGCTTGCCGGCCGCATCGCTCGACGGATCGACCGCGGCGACCACCACGCCCTGCACCGTCGAATCGACGCCCACCGCCCGCGCGATCGCCGGGGTCAGCGGCTGGACCGTCAGGCCGATGCCGTTGCCGGCTGCTGCCGGAACCTCTGCATCGTCATCGGATTCCGGGAAGGCATTGGCATCGCCACCGGCTAGCGCGGTCAGTTCCTCATTGGAGGGACGCACCGCCGCGGTCGCGGTCACCGTCACCGGCTTGCCGTTACGCAGCACGTCGAGGCGCACCTGCGAGCCAGGCTTCACGTTTGCGACGAGGTAAGAGAGCGTCGAGTCCGGGTTTACCGCCTGACCGTTTACCTTGGTCACGACATCGAACCCGCGCAGACCCGCCTTGGCCGCCGGACCATTCGGCTCGACACTGGCGATCACCTCGCCCTGGTTCTTGGGAATGCCCAGCGAGGCCGCAACATCGTCGGTGACGGGTCCGCCGATCGACACGCCCAGATACCCGCGCTCGATTTTCTCGCCGCGCCGCATCGTGTCGATGATCGGCTTGGCGTCCTCGGCCGGAATGGCGAAGCCGATGCCGATGTTGCCACCCGACTGCGAGAAGATCTGGCTGTTGATGCCGATGACGTTGCCGTTCATGTCAAACATCGGGCCGCCGGAATTGCCCTGGTTGATCGCCGCGTCGGTCTGGATGAAACGGTCGTTCGCACCGCCCTGCCCGGTCACGCGGTGCACCGCCGAGACGATGCCCGCCGTCACCGTCGAGTTCAGCCCGAACGGATTGCCGATCGCCACCACCCAGTCGCCGACCCGCGCCCGCGCCGAGTCGCCGAAGCGCACGAACGGCAGGTCGGTCGCCTGAATCTTGAGCAGCGCGAGGTCGGACGTTTCGTCACGCCCGATCACCTTGGCGGTATATTCCTTGCGATCGGGCAGCGTCACCGTGATCGAATCGACCTGCGCACCCTGCGCCGGGGCGATGACGTGGTTGTTGGTCACCACATAGCCGTCGGGCGAGATGATGAAGCCAGAGCCAAGCGAGGCACCCTCGCGCTTCTGCGGCGCACCGCCGCCGCCACCGCCGGGACCGCCCGGCCCGCCGAACTGGCCGAACAGGCCCTCGAACGGCGTGCCGGCGAACGGATTGGCCTGCGGGCGCACCGTGATCGACTGCTTGGTGGAGATGTTGACCACCGCCGGCTGCAACTTGGCGACCATGTCGGCGAAGCTCATCGGCGCGCCCTGGCGCGGGGCGACTGCCTGGATTGAACCGGGCTCGTTCTGCGCGACTTGGGCGTTGCCCGGCTGAAGCGCCAGGGTCGCGGTCGCACCGCCGAGAAGGAGCGCACTGGTAATGGCGTAGGCGTAACGCACGTCTAGGGTGTTCCTCTCAGATGAAGAATTCTGCAAACCGTGGCCTATTTGCCACGCTTCGGCTGAACCCTGCTTGAATATGAACGATTGGACAGCGGATCAGGTCCGATGCGGCCAAGAATTACGGCCGCCTCGTTCCGTCATCGCCCACGTCCCTCGAACTCCCTCAGATAACTGTTGTTTGGCGACATGATGATCGAGGTCGAACCCTCCGGCGCCGGTCGGCCATCGGCCCCGAACGTCCGGCGATAGGACTGCATCGCCCGGTAGAAGTCGTAGAAGTCGGCGTCCTTGCCGAACGCGCCGGCATAGATTCGCGCGGCCTCGGCGTCGGCCTCGGCGCGCACGATCTGCGCCTGCTTCTGCCCTTCGGCCGCGATGGTGATCGCCTCCTGCTGACGCGCGGACTGCATCCGGCGCAGCGCGCTCTGCAACGGCGTGCCCTGCGGCAGGTCGGCTTCCTTGATGCGCACATCGACGATCTGCACGCCATATTGCTGCGCCACGCGCTGCAACCCGTCCTGGATCGCGTCCATCACCCGCCCGCGCTCCGGGCTGAGCAGTTCGACGAAGCGCCGCTTGCCCAGTTCGTTGCGGAGCGCCGAGCCGAAGATCGGGCGAAGCTGGTTGGCGACGCCGTCCTCGCTGCCCGCCGTCGCCAGCATCAGCCGCGGATCGACCACCCGGAAGCGTGCGAACGCATCGACATTGACGCGCAACTGGTCGGTCGACAGCACCTGGGTGTTTTCCAGATCCAGGTCCAGCACCCGCTTCTCGACCCAGACGATCCGGTCGACAAAGGGCAGCCGCATGATCAGGCCGGCACCGGTCTGGCCCAGTTCCTGGCCCGGCTGGTACCGGTTGATGACGCGGATCGGCTGTTGCAGCCGGTATACCACCGCCTGCTTGGTTTCCGGCACGATCGCAAAGGTCGCCGCCGCCAGGATGACGGCCAGCAGCGCGATTACGCCGAGCACCACGGGGTTGCGGAGCGACAGGCCGTTCACTGGCCGCCCTCCTGCGCCGGGACCGGCGTCGTCGAGGCGGCATCAGGCACGCGCCGCGCCGTCGGGGGCAGCGGCAGGTACGGCACCACCCCGCCGGGCGTTTCCACGATCGTCTTGTCCGTCTTGGCCAGCACGGCCTCCATCGTATCGTAATACATGCGGCGGCGCGTCACTTCGGGCGCCAGCCGGTATTCGGCATACACCTTATCGAACGACGCGGCCTCGCCCTGCGCGGCGGCGATCACCTGTTGCCGGTACGACCGCGCCTGGTTCAGCGCGGCCGCCGCTTCCTGCTGTGCCGCCGTCACCTTGTTGAAGTCGTCGACGATCTGCGTCGGCGGCGTCGCCTGCTTGATCGACACGCCCTGCACCCGCACGCCCGACTTATACTGGTTGAGCAGGTCCTGGGTCAGGTCCTGCACCCGCTGCTCGATCGTCGTCCGGCCGGAGCCCAGCGCCTGTTCCAGCGTGGTGGTGGCGATCACCGCGCGCATCGCGCTTTCCGCAGCGGCGCGCACCGTCGCCTGCGGCTCGGCCAGCTGGAAGGTGAAGTCGCGCGGATTGGCGATGTCCCAGCGCACCGAATAGGTCAGGTCGACGATGTTCTGGTCGCCGGTCAGCGTCAGGTTCTCGCCCGACCCTTCCGGAAAATTCTCGGTACGGATCTTCTGGACGTCCAGCACGCGCACGCTGGCGATCGGGGCCGGCGGCGTGATCTGGATACCGGGCGACAGGATGCCGGCATAGCGCCCGAAATAGGTCACCACGCCGCGCTGCTGCGGCCCGATCGGGTGGATCGAGGTGTAAAGCACCCAGATGCCCAGGATGATCGCAACGCCGATCAGCCACAGCGCGCGGGCATTGGGCGATCCCGGCATGCCGCCAAAGCCGCCCCCGCCGCCGCCCGGCCCGCCGGAGCGGGCCTTGCGCAGGAACTCGTCCAGCGCGGTCGGCTTGGCACCGGTCCGCCGGCCGCCCGGCGGCACGGCCCAGGGATTACGCGGGCCACCGCCCGATCCGTTTCCATCCGATCCGCCACCCTCGTCGCCCGAGCCGCCCCAAGGGCCCTTCGGTGTCTCTGCGGCAAGGATCGGAGGGCGCTTCAACCAGCCCGGCAAGGTTCTCATGGGGACTGTATAGGAAGGGTCGCGCGACAAAAACAGTGCCAAGCGGGGACAAGCATCCTATCTGGCCGCCATGGCACTGATCGATGAAGTAAAGGCGGCGGTGGCCGCAGTGGCGGGCAAGCGCGCCGCGATCCGCATGGAGGGCACCAAAGCCGGCATCGTGCTGGACGCGACGGGGCTCGATGCGGGCGCGCGCGACCGGATGGAGGCCGACGTCCGCGCCGCCGCCAGGCGGCCGGGTGTCACCGAGGTGCGCGTCGTCGTCACCGCCGAGCGGATCGGCCGCAAGCTGATCGCGGTCGCCAGTGGCAAGGGCGGCGTCGGGAAGTCGACGCTGTCCGCCAATCTCGCCATCGCGCTCGCGCGTGCGGGGCGCCGGGTCGGGCTGGTCGATGCCGACATATACGGCCCCTCGCAGCCGCGCCTGATGGCGGCGGAGGGCACAAAGCCCGTGGCGCATGACGGCAAGCTGCAACCGGTTCCCACCCCTTACGGCGTGCCGCTTCTGTCGATGGGCCAGCTGGTGGAGGCCGACCGCGCGATCGCGTGGCGCGGGCCGATGGCGGCGGGCGCGCTCGGCCAGCTCGTCGACGGCGACTGGGGGGCCAGCGACACGCTGGTGCTCGACCTGCCGCCCGGCACCGGCGACGTGCAGCTCACCATGGTGCAGAAGCATCGCCCCGCCGGCGCGATCATCGTCTCCACCCCGCAGGATCTGGCGCTGATCGACGCGCGCCGCGCGATCGACCTGTTCGCCAAGGCCGGCATCCCGATCATCGGCCTGGTCGAGAACATGGCCGGCTATTGCTGCCCGCATTGCGGCGGCTTTTCCGACCCGTTCGGGCTCGGCGGTGCGGAGGCCGCCGCCAACGACCTCGACATCCCCTTTCTCGGCCGGGTGCCGCTCACCGTCGCGATCCGCACCGCATCGGATGCCGGCCGCCCGCCCGCGGCCGAGGCGGACGATATGGTGTTCGCGCCGATCGCCGCACAGGTGAACGCATGGCTTGCGCGCGCATGAAACCAATCCGGGGGTAACACGTTATGATGTCACCGGTCGTGCCCCCGCTGGGCACGAGCGGACCAGGTTTCCCCCGGTCGGGATGCATCCATGCCGCTGTCTGACGATGCCGAGATCAAGGCGCTGCTCGAAAGCGCCCGCACGATCGCGATGGTGGGTGCATCCGACCGCCCGGATCGCCCCTCCTATGGGGTGATGAAACGGCTCCAGGATCACGGATACCGCGTGATCCCGGTGAATCGGCAGATCACCGGCGAGCATGTCCACGGCGAATTCGTGTTTCGCGAACTCGCCCAGCTCGGCGACCCGATCGACATCGTCGACATCTTCCGCCGCCCCCAGGCCGCGGGCGAGGCGGTGGACGAGGCGATCGCCATCGGCGCCAAGGCGGTGTGGTTGCAACTGGGCGTCATCAACGAAGAGGCGGCCGCGCGTGCCGAGGCCGCCGGGCTGAAGGTCGTCATGGACCGCTGCCCGGCCATCGACATACCCCGTCTGGGGGTCGCCCCGATTACCGACGCAACCGGCAACTGATCCCCCGGGTTCAGATGTCGAGGTAGAGGGCTGGACGATAAGGGGGACAGGCGCCGATGATGACGGTGATGGCTTTGCTGCTGCTGAGCTTCCAAACCGGTGACGCGATCGGCGCCGCCCTGCCCTCCCACGACCTCCCCCGCCGCGACCTGATGCGGCATGCCGGCACCCGCCTCAGCGCCGCCTGCAAAGGTCCGGACTGCGGTACCGAGCCCACCCGTTCCCCCTTCCGCCTCGACGATGACGATGCGCTCGATCCCGATGCCAAGGCCCGCGCGATCGGCGATGACGGCAGCCGCTGCTCGGTCGTCGGCGCCCGCGTCTGCACCCGCAAGCCGCGCACGCTGCTCCGTGCAGAATTGACCAACTGAGCCGATCGCGCTGGCACAATGATCCCGAACCGGGCATGATCGACGCCGGTTTGGGAGGATCGGCGATGCTGGCACTGGGTCTCGTCCTGATGATGCTGCAGGACGCACAGGGGATGATGGCACAGGCAGCCGCCAGGCTATCCCCGGAACGCCGCTGCATCCACGATCCGCACAGCACCGACATCACCGTTTGCGGCCTGCGCAACGCCGATCGCTTTCGCGTGCCCTTCACCATCAACGATCCCGGCGACCCCCGCCGTCAACCCGTCCGTGTCGAGCGGGAGGCACTGCTCGCGCGCACCAATCCGATCCAGGAGAAAAGCCCCTTCCTCGTCGGCGGCGGCATGGCCGGGGTCAGTGCCACGGTCGGCGGCGACGGGTCCGTGCACGGCGCCACGCTGCGCAAGCCCGCGCCATGATCCTGCTCGCCGCGCTTGTCCTGCTCCAGCAGCAGCCCGCCACCAGCGCCAGCAGCGCGCCCGAGAAGAGCAGTTGGTCGATCCTCGCCGGCTGTCCCGGTACGCAGGCCAAAGGGCAGGAGATCGTCATCTGCCGCGAGCGCGAACCGGATTGGGGCCCGTCCGACCGCCCCGCCCCCTCCAACCCCAAGGTCGACGGGGCCGGTGCCCTCGCCGCTGCGGCAACGCCCTGCGCCGCATCGCAATGGGGATGCCAGACGGGCGTCATGCTGCCGATCGCCCCGGTGATCGGCGCGCTCGCCTCCGCGATCCGCAGCGCCGCCGCGCCCAAGCCGGACAAGAGAGGCCGGGTCGCCATCCCGTTGGAAGATCCGCCCCTTCCCCCGCTGCAACCCTGAGGCTCCGCCCATGCCCGTCCTTGCCGCCCTGCTCCTGATCCAGACGGCGGCCACCCCGCTGCCCGCCGCCGATGCGCCGAAAAGCTGGTCGATCCTCAATCCGGATCCCTGCCCCCGCACCGAGGGCGCCGATATCCTCGTCTGTGCGCGCCGTTCCGCCGACGATCGCCTGCCGCTGCCCGACGAGCGCGCACCCGTCGGCCCGCTCGCCTCCAATCCCTATCTCACCGGCGAAGGCGCGCTGGGCGCCGCGGCCGCACCCTGCGTCGCACGGCTGGAAGGCTGCCAGGTCGGCTTCAACATCCTCGGTCCCGGCGTCGCCGCCGCGCGCTTGGTTGCCAAGCTGATCGACCCGACCGACGATTGCTGCGCCCCCGGCGAAGAGGGCGATCCCCTCGCGCTCGTTCGCGATATCGTCGCCGAGGTGAAGCGCCCCCGCGCCTCCAAGGCCGAGAAGGCCCGGCGCATTCCGATCCCGCTCGACTGATCGACAACTCGGAACGGTTGAGGCAGGCCGCAATCCGCCGTCGTTGCCATTTTTCGAACATCGGGTTTGCACCCTGGCATCCACCCCGCTACGCTTCTGCGCAAAGGATGAGGATGCCAAGGGCATGGCGCTGGATGCCGATATTTTCGACGCGCTGATCGCGCAGCTACGCCGCTTCGTTGCCGAGCGCCTGCGCCCGCTGGAGGCGCAGGTCGAGGCGGACGACGCCGTGCCGGCGCATATCATTGCCGAAATGAAGGCGATGGGCCTGTTCGGCATGTCGATCGCGCCGGAACATGGTGGCCTCGGCCTCACCATGGCGGAGGAGGCGCGCGTTGCGATCGAGATGGGCCGCACGACGCCTGCCTTCCGCTCCGCCTTCGGCACCAATGTCGGCATCGGCAGCCAGGGTCTCGTCATCGCCGGTTCGCCCGAGCAGCAGGAAACATGGCTGCCCCGCATCGCCAGTGGCGAGATCATCACCAGCTTTGCGCTGACCGAGCCGGACATCGGCTCCGATTCCGGTGCGGTAAAGGCGCGCGCGGTGCGCGACGGCGACGTGTACCGCCTGTCGGGCACCAAGCGTTACATCACCAATGCCGACCGTGCCGACCTGTTCACCGTCATGGCGCGCACCGGCGACGATCCGGGCGCGCGTGGCGTATCCGCCTTTCTCGTCCCCCGCGACCTGCCCGGCATCACCATCGGCACACCCGAAAAGAAGATGGGCCAGCGCGGCGCAAAGGTCGCCGACGTCACCTTTGACGACGTGCCCGTCCCCGTCGCCAACCGGCTCGGCGCGGAAGGCGAAGGGTTTCGCATCGCCATGCGCGTCCTCGACCGCGGGCGCCTGCACATCGCCGCGGTCTGCGTCGGCGTTGCCGAACGGCTGATCGCCGATTGCGTCGCCTATGCCTCGGACCGCCGCCAGTTCGGCCAGCCGATCGCGCAGCATCAACTCGTCCAGGCGATGCTGGCGGACTCCAAGACCGAGGCGCTCGCCGCCCGCGCCCTTGTTCTCGATACCGCCGCCGCCAAGGATCGGGGCGAGGATGTCGTGCTCGAATCCGCCGCCGCCAAATATTATGCCTCGGAAATGGTCGGTCGCGTCGCGGACCGGGCGGTGCAGATCTTCGGCGGCGCCGGCTATATCGCGGATTACGGCATCGAGCGGCTGTACCGCGATGTTCGCCTGTTCCGCATCTACGAGGGCACCAGCCAGATCCAGCAGCTCATCATCGCCCGCGAGACGCTCAAGCGCGGCGGCTGATCCCCGGAGGACACCCATCATGGACACCACCACCCTGTTCCGCCTCGACGGTCGCGTCGCTCTTGTCACCGGCGGCTCGCGCGGCATCGGCCGGATGATCGCCGCCGGCTTCGCCGCACAGGGCGCGCGCGTCTATATCGCCTCGCGCAAGGCCGAGGCGTGCGAGGAAGCCGCCGCAGCGATCGGCGGGGATACCCACCCCCTGCCCGCCGACGTTTCCACGATCGAGGGTTGCCGCGCGCTCGCCGCCGAGATCGCGGCACGCGAGGGCCGGCTCGACATCCTCGTCAACAATGCCGGTGCCGCCTGGGGCATGGCGTTCGAGGAGTTTCCGGAGACCGGCTGGGACAAGGTAATGACGCTCAACGTCAAATCCCCCTTCTTCCTTACCCAGGCGCTGCATCCGATGCTCAAGGCCGCGGGCGCCGCGGGTCCGCTTGCCAAGGTGATCAACATCACGTCGATCGACGGCCAGCGGCTGAACGGCTGGGAAACCTACAGCTATCAGGCGTCGAAGGCGGCGTTGATCCACCTCACCCGCCGCCTGGCCGCCCGCCTGATCCGCGACCGCATCGTCGTCTCCTCCCTCGCCCCCGGCGCCTTCCCCAGCGACATGAACAAGGCCGCCCGCGACCACGGCGACGCGGTCGCCCAGGCGATCCCCGCCGGCCGCATTGGCGAGCCCGAGGACATGGCCGGCGCCGCCATCTATCTGGCGTCGCGCGCCGGGGACTATGTGGTGGGCGAGACGCTGACCGTCGACGGCGGCCTGGTCAACGCCGCGATCGGCACCCGCATCGACGCCTGAGGCAAAAGGCCGCCGGCCCGTCCCAAGCATTCGTTCGCCCCGACCACCCGTTCGCCCCGACCACCCGTTCGCCCCGACCACCCGTTCGCCCCGACCACCCGTTCGCCCCAACCACCCGTTCGTCTCGAGTAGCCGTCGAGTAGCGGCGCAGCCGCGTATCGAGACGGCGTATCGAGAGACCGATCGCCGCCTCAAGACGAACGCACCAACGCCCCGCCCGCATCGTCACTTGGCGGGCGGCACCTTGGTGATCCGGCTACCCGCCACCTGCCAGACCGAATTGTCGGACGTGGCGACGACCAGCGGCAATCCCAGATTGTACGACGCAAAGACATGAAGTTCCGACGGCGTCGGCTCCAACAGGTAATTCACCGTCAACGCCACCGGCGCGGCGCCCTTGGGCAGCTTCGCCAGCGGCACCGACAGGCAACTGACGCTGTACGGCCGCTTTGCCAACACCGCGCCGTCCGGCCCGACCACGACCCGGAAATGGCCCCCGATCGGATAATGCTGCGCATCCTTTTGCGGGGTCAGCAGATAGACTGCGGTCGGCCCGTCCTTGCCCAGCGGCAGTACCACCGTGTTGAACGGGGCCGACGTACACGGCTTGTACCCGCGCTCGACCGCAGCCTTTGCCGCCACGTCGCGTGCCCGCGCCAGCATCGCCTGTGCAGGCGTCAGCGGTGTCGGCGCGGCCAGCATGGTGCTCGCGGTCACCTTGCCACCCCGCACATCCGCCACGAAGAACGCCCGCGCCGCATCGCCCGTGCCCATATAATAGGTCACGTGCAGCACCTCCCCCTCGCCGGGCTCCACCACATAGCCGCCGACGCCGGCCAGCTTGTCCTTTGACACCTTCGCCAGCAGCGCATCGGTGCTGACCCAGGCCGCACGGTCAAAGGTGTAGAGCATCCGCCCCAGCCATGCGACCTGATCCAGCCGCCGTGCGTCACCAGCCGGTGCGGCCGGTGCGGCCGGTGCGGTCGGTGTGGTCGGTGTGGTCGGTGTGGTCGGGGGCGCCGCCTGCGCCTGCGGCACCGCCAACAGCATCAGCACCGTGTTCAGCATCCCCATTCCCACTTCCCTCCCCAGGCGCCCCCACGCTCGCCGATGCGTGCAGCCCCGGCAAGCGCAAAAAGCGCTGTCCTACACGCCCCCGCCTGGCATAGCCTCGCGTCATGCCAGCCTGCTCCCCCGCCGCACACCGTCCGCAGATCACGATTGCAAAAATGGTAAGTGGACACGGCATGGGGGATGTAGTGTCCACTTCCAGCCTGATTGCCCGGACCGACCGCCCATGACCCCGCCCGACTCGCGCTCCCCCGCCGAACTCACGCTGCGCGGTATCGCGCTCGGCGGGCTCATCACGCTGCTCTTCACCGCCGCGAACGTCTATCTCGGGCTGAAGGTCGGGCTGACCTTTGCCACCTCGATCCCGGCCGCGGTCATCTCGATGGCGATCCTGCGCTACCTGCCCGGCGCGACGATCCTGGAAAACAACATCGTCCAGACCGTCGCCTCCGCCGCCGGCACGCTGGCGGCGATCATCTTCGTCCTGCCCGGCCTCGTCATGATCGGCTGGTGGAACGGCTTCCCCTTCCTGCTCACCGCCGGCATCACCATGACCGGCGGCATATTGGGGGTGATGTTCTCGGTACCCTTGCGCCGCGCGCTGGTGGTGGACACCACGCTTCCCTATCCCGAGGGCCGCGCCGCCGCCGAGGTGCTCAAGATCGGCGCCGGCAGCCGCGAGGGCGAGGCGGAAAGCGCACGCGGCCTGCGCATCATCCTCGTCAACGCGCTCGTCTCGGCCGGGTTCGCCATCCTCACCCAGACGCGCCTCGCCGTCGCGGAGGCCGCCTTGTGGTTCCGCGCCGGCCCCGGCGCCACCGGCATCGCGGGCGGACTGTCCTTCGCGCTGATCGGCGCGGGCCACCTGGTCGGCCTGTCGGTCGGGCTCGCCATGTTCGCCGGCGTCGTCATCGGCTGGTGGATCGCGCTGCCCATCCTCACCGCCATGGCGCCCTCCACCGGCAGCGTCGCCGAATGGGCGGGCGGCGTGTTCAGCCGCGACGTGCGCTTCCTCGGCGCGGGCGTCATCGGCGTCGCCGCGATCTGGACGCTGCTGCGTATCATCGGGCCCGTGCTGCGCGGCATCCGCGCCTCCGTCGCCGCCTCGCAGGCCCGGCGCAGCGGCACCATTCTCGACATGTCCGAACGCGACCTGCCGATCGGCCTCGTCGCCCTCATCTCGCTCGGCCTGCTCGTCCCGATCGCCGCACTTTTGTGGAGCGTGGTGGCGGCGGGCCCCTTGGCGGGCGCCGCGATCCCGCTGATCGCGGGCGCGCTGCTGTTCGTGCTGGTCATCGGCCTCGTGATCGCGGCGGTCTGCGGCTATATGGCCGGACTGATCGGTGCATCGAACAGCCCGGTATCGGGCATCGGCATCCTATCGGTACTGGCCGCCGCGCTGCTGCTCGTCGGCCTGTTCGGCCGCGGCACCCCGCCGGAGACGACGCAGGCGCTCGTCGCCTATGCCCTCATCGTCACCGGCATCGTCTTCGGCGTGGCGACGATCTCCAACGACAATCTTCAGGACCTGAAGACCGGGCAACTGGTCGGCGCCACCCCCTGGAAACAACAGGTGGCACTCGTCATCGGCGTCGTTTTCGGCAGCATCGTAGTGCCGCCCGTGCTGGAGCTGTTGAACGGCACGCTGGGCTTCGCCGGTGCACCCGGCGCCGGCCCCAACGCGCTCCCCGCTCCGCAGGCCGCCTTGATCTCGGCCCTTGCCAAGGGCGTGCTGGGCGGCGACCTCAACTGGACGATGATCGGCATCGGTGCCGCGATCGGCGTCGCGGTGATCGCGCTCGACGAGGGGCTGGGCCGCGCCCGCCTGCTCCGCCTGCCGCCGCTCGGCATCGGGCTCGGCATCTATCTGCCCATGTCGGTGACCTTGCCGGTCGTGCTGGGTGCGGTGATCGGCTGGGTCTATGACCGCTGGGCGCTGCGCCAGCGCGATCCGGAGGCGGCGGTCCGCATGGGCGTGCTGACCGCCACCGGCATGATCGTCGGCGAAAGCCTGTGGGGCGTCGCCTTCGCGGTCATCGTCTATGCGACCGGCTCGGATGCGCCGCTGGCGCTGGTCGGCGACGATTTCGCCGCCGTGGCCCTGCCGGCCGGCACGCTCGTCTTTCTCGCATTGGTCGGGGCGCTCTACCGCTTCACGCGGCGGAGCGTCCGTCTCACATCGCCGCCAGCAGCTCGCTGATCGCCACAAAGGCGAAGCCGATCGAGCTGTCCGCGATGCCGTACGGCAGGAACAGCGAATCGCCATGCCGGATCGCGCCGCAGGAATAGACGACGTTGGGCACATAGCCCTCCCGGTCCTGGTCCTTGGCCGCCAGGATCGGCTCGCGCGTCCGGCCCAGCACCTTGGACGGATCGTTCTTGTCGAGCAGCGCCGCCCCGATCGAATATTTGCGCATCGCGCCGACGCCGTGGGTCAGCAGCAGCCAGCCCTCGTCGATCTCGATCGGCGGTCCGCAATTGCCGATCTGCACCAGCTCCCACGGGAAGACCGGGGTCAGGATCTTCTCGCCCTCGTCCCAGTGCGTCAGGCTGTCGGACTTCAGCAGGAACAGGTTTTCGCCGTCCTGCCGGCCCATCATCATATATTGCCCGCCGATCTTGCGCGGGAACAGCGCCATGCCCTTGTTGCGAGACGCCGAGCCGGTCATCGGCACCAGGTCGAAGGCACGGAAATCCTTGGTCCGCATCAGCTCCGACTGGATCTCGGAGCCATTATAGGCGGTATAGGTCCCGATCCACTCGAACGTGCCGTCCTCATGCTCGAACCGCACGATCCGCATGTCCTCCAGCCCCTTGGACTGGGCCTTGGTGATCGGGAAGATGACGGTGCCGGACAGCGTCGAATCGCGGTGGCGATAGACCGTCACCTGCCCCGTCGGCACCTCGTTCTCGCCCGCGCCCACCACGTCGGTCGCGGTGGCGAAGGGCGGCTCGGGCGCCAGCTTCAACTGGTTCTGGTCGGTGATGATGCCTTCGCGAAACGCGACGGACGAGATATGCCCCTCGCCCACCGCGCGCATCGACATCAGGATGCGCTGCGATCCCGGTGGCATGCCCGACTGGTCGAAATGCGGCACCGCACTGGGGTTCATCAGCGCGGCGGCGGCATAGCTGTATTCGTGGCAGAAATAGGCACCGATCAGCTGGCGCTTCTCGTCGCCGATGGTGCTGCCGTCCAGCCCCAGCAGGTCCTCGATCTGGTCGTAGCGCGTCATGAACACGCGCCGCGTCTGCCAATGCCGCGCCTCGAAATCCTTCAACACGATTTCGAGCTGGTTGCGGGCCTCCTCGGCGGACATTTCCAGCACTTCGGCGACCAGCCGCTCGGTGCGGCTGGGTGGCGCGCCGATGCCGCCCGCCCAGGCGATGTGAAAGGGCCGCACCACGACGCGGGAAGGATCGGCGTGCAGGCGCAGCCGGTGGTTGAACAGATCCATCGTGCTTTCGTCTCGCCCGTAAACCGCAGCTTCAACACATCCCCGCTCTCAGGCGACGACGCGCGACGCTCCTGCCACGTTCGAGGTAGCTTGGGAAAGCCCCGCAATCGCACAATTTGCCAGTTGCAGCGCCAAAATCGACTCCGCCCCCTGGTTGCGGTTGAGGCCACCCGGCATCAATCCGTCGAAGCATCCGCCATCGGCCGAGGTGGCAAGCGGCAGGTCCAGGTCGTTATGCCCCAGGAACCAGCCATAGGCACGCTGCGCCTCGGTGATCCAGCGCGCGTCGCCGGTCGCCTCATAGGCGGCCTCGCATGCCTCCACCGTCGCCTGCGCTTCCAGCGGCTGCTGGTCGAACTGCAACGGCTCGGCATAGGGCCGCCCGAAGCTTTCCGTGCCGACTGCCCGGAAACGCCCCTCCGGCGAGGTCTGCTTGCCGACGATCCAGTCCAGCGTCTGGATGCCGCAATCGATCAGGTCCTGCCGCCCCAGCACCTTGCCGGCACGGATCAGGGCCTGCGGCACGCGCGCATTGTCATAGGCCAGCACGATCTCGAACCACTGCCATTCCGGGCGGCGCGCCTCGGCAAGCAGTTCCAGGTGAATGTCGGGCAGGCTTTGCAGGATCGTGCGCGCCAGTTGATGGCCGGGCTTCGCCTCCACCATCGCCGCCGCTCCGAGCAGCGCAAAGGCCTGCGCCCGCAGCGACCCCAGTTCCAGGGCCAGCGACGCGGTCGAATCGAACATCGCCCCTGCCCAGTCGCGATGCTTCTGCAACTGCGCGTCGCGTGCGGTGATGCCCAGCGCCCACAGCGTCCGGCCGTTCGAATCTTCCGACCCGACATCCTCGCACCACGTCCGGTCGAAGCGCATGAAGTTGCGATAGCGCCGCGCCTCTGGGTTCCACGCATATTGCAGGAACGATGCGTAGATCGTCGTCCACTTGTCACGCACCACCGGATCCAGATCGCTCATCGCGCTCATGAAGATCAGCGCGCGGGCATTGTCGTCGATGCAATAGCCATGCCGGCGGTCCGGGATCGAATAGATCGAATGCTGCAACATCCCCGTCGCATCACTCATCCGCTCCACCGCGGCGAAATCCGGCGCCAGGGGTTTCATCGCCGGTGCCTGCTGCACCATCCGTCTAGGGCGCGTCGCCACCATTGCCTTGATCTCCGTGAGCGTCGCTTCGGCCAGACGTGGCCAGATCATCGTCCGCCCGCGCTCATAGGCGCGCTGCGACAGACGATTACGGTCCTGCTCGATAGAGAACAGGTGATCGATTTCCCGTGCAAAGGCTTCATGGTCGTTGAAATCGACCAGCACACCGTGGCCATCGGCCAGGATTTCGGTGGCGTGGACATAGGGCGTCGAGATCACCGCCTTGCCCATGCCCACCGCGTAGGACAGCGTCCCGCTCGTGATCTGGGCCGGGTTGCTGTACGGCGTCGCATAGATGTCCGCCGCCTGGAGATAATCCAGCAGCTCCTCATGCTCGACGAACCCGTCGATGAAGGCGACATTGTCCGCCACGCCGCGGCTTTCCGCCAGCGCCTTCAGACGGTCTCGATATGCCTCGCCCTCATGCGCGATCAGGTTGGGATGCGTCGCGCCCAGCACGACGTAGAGCAGTTCGGGATGCCGCTGCGCCACTGTGGGCAGCGCTTCGATCATCGTCTCGATACCCTTGTTCGGCGCCAGCAGGCCGAAGGTCAGCACGACCTTGCGGCCCTGCCAGCCGAACGCATCCTTCATCGCTTCCGCGGCGACCAGCGGCCGGTCGGGCACGCCGTGCGGGATCATCACGATCTGTCGCGGATCGGCGCCATAGACGCGCTGCAGGATTTCGCGACCGCGCTCGGCCATCACGACCACGCGCGCGGCACGCTGCAACAGTCCTTCGAGCACGCGGCGTTCATCGACGCTCGGCTTTTCGAGCACGGTATGCAGCGTGACGATCAGCGGCAGCGTGGTGCGGTCGAGCAGCGCCAGGATATGCTCGCCGGCCGCGCCGCCATAGATGCCATATTCATGCTGCACCCAGATCGCCTGCGCGCCGCTCGCCTCGATCCGGCGGGCGGTGTCGAGATAGGCCACACGGTCGTTCTGGGGGATCGTGCCCGTCACTTCGGACGGATAGGCGTAGCGACCCGGATGGTCGTCCATCGCATAGACATCGACCGCGATGTCCGGGAAACGGTCCCGCATCGCCTTGTACACATCGGTCGTGAACGTCGCGAGGCCACACTGCCGCGGCAGGAAATTGCCGATCAGTGCCAGCCGTTCGATCATCGCGCCATCCGTCGTCACCATCCTGCCAACCCTCGACATCGCCGGACATGAACCTGCCCGAAACCTTGCGGAGGGATGAACAGTCGAGGACGGGGTTGGTTGCATTTCTGTTGCAATGCAGGATGAGCCGCGCGGCCCCTGCGATCAGCCGCGCCCGCGATACCCTGAAACGCCTTGATCCGGCAGCCAAAGCGCGGCAGGCGGCGCCGCCGATTGCCAGAACACGTCGATCGGAATGCCGCCGCGTGGATACCAATACCCGCCGATCCGCAGCCATACCGGCTTCATTTCATTGAACAATCTCTCGCCGATGCCGACCGTGCAATCCTCATGGAAACCGGCATGGTTGCGAAAGCTGCCCAGGAACAGCTTCAGCGACTTGGACTCGACGATCGTTTCGCCGGGAACGTAATCGATAACCAGATGGGCGAAATCCGGCTGGCCCGTGACGGGGCAGAGCGAGGTGAATTCCGGCGCCGCAAAACGCACCAGATACGTCCGGCCAGGCCGGGGATTGGGTACATAGTCGAGCACCGCCTCGTCCGGGCTGGCGGGAAGCGTGCTGGTCTGTCCAAGATGCATGGGATTCATGCCCGCCATGTAGGGCCTGTCGCGCCCGACGCCAACGCCCGCTTCCTATCGACGGCGACGGACAGGCCCGATAGGGACTTTCGCGCTGGAGGTGACGATGGACGCATTGCTGACACCGCAGGCGCTGGCGGCGCTGTTGGACGATCCGGGCATCCGCCTGCTCGATGCGACCCACCTGCTCGGCGATCCCGGCGGCGAACAGTCCCGGCGTCTGTTTCATCACGGCCATATCCCCGGCGCCCGCTTCATGGATCTCGACCATCTGGTCGATCCCGACACCAGCCTGCCGATGATGATGCCCTCGCCCGAGCGCTTTGCCACCGCGATGGCCGACCTCGGCATCAACACCGACGACCGCATCGTCGTGTACGACCAGTCTCCCCTGCACAGCGCCGCGCGCGGCTGGTGGATGCTGCGCAGCTTCGGTGCGGCAAACGTCGCCATCCTCGACGGCGGTCTCCCCGCCTGGCAAGCGGCCGGCCTGCCGATCGAACAGGTCGCGGCACCCGCCCCCGCCCCCGGCCACTTCGTTGCCCATCCGCCCGCCGCGCATCTGCGAACCCTTGCCCAAATGCAGGCGAACCTCGCCACCGATGCCGAACAGGTGATCGACGCCCGCTCGCCCGCCCGCTTTGCCGGTACGGAGCCGGAACCGCGCGCCGGCGTCATCCCCGGCTACATCCCCGGTTCGCAGAACCTCCATTATGCCCGGCTGTTCGAACCGGATGGCCGGTGGAAGCGCGGCGAAGCCCTCGCGGCCGCCTTTGCAGAGGCCGGCGTCGATTTCGACCGCCCCATCGTCGCCACCTGCGGCTCGGGCATCACCGCCACCGTGCTGGCCTTCGGCGCCCATCTGCTCGGCCACGCCATGGTCGTCTATGACGGCAGCTGGGCCGAATGGGGCAGCCATCCCGACACGCCAAAGGCAAAGGACTGACATGAAGGACGACGATACGCTGGGTGCGGCCACGCGCGTGGTACAGGCCGGCCGGCGCAAGGAATGGACCACCGGCATCGTCAGCCCGCCCGTCTGGCGCGCCTCGACGATCCTCTACGAATCGATCGCCGATCTGCGCGCCAGTGCCGGCCGCGACACGCATCACCGTCTCTATTATGGCCGTCGCGGCACGCCGACCCAGTGGTCGCTCGCCGATGCGCTGACCAGCCTGGAGCCGGGGGCAGAGGCGACGTTCCTCTACCCCTCCGGCGTCGCCGCCATCGCTGCCGCGCTGCTCGCGGTGCTGTCGCCCGGCGACGAACTGCTGATGGTCGACAGCGCCTATGAGCCGACCCGTGCGATGACCGCGTCGCTGCTCGACCGCTTCGGCATCACCACCCGCTTCTACGATCCGCTGATCGGCGCCGGCATCGCCGACCTGATCGGCGACCGTACCCGTGCCATCTTCATGGAAAGCCCCGGCAGCCTGACCTTCGAGATCCAGGACGTGCCCGCGATCGTCGCGGTGGCGAAGGCGCGCGGCATCGTCACGCTGCTCGACAATACCTGGGCGACGCCGCTGTTCTTTTCCGCGATCGACAAGGGCGTGGATTACAGCATCCTGGCCGCCACCAAATATATCGTCGGCCATTCGGACGTGATGCTCGGCTCCGTCACCGCCGCGCCCGGCCGCTTTGCGGCGCTGCGCGATACCAGCTTCCAGCTTGGCCAGGTCACCAGCCCGGACGACAGCTGGCTGGGCAGTCGCGGCCTGCGCACCATGGCCGTCCGGCTCGACCGGCATCAGGAAAGCGCGCTCACCATCGCCCGCTGGTTGCAGGACCGTGCCGAGGTGGCCGAGGTGCTGCACCCCGCCCTTCCCACCTGTCCCGGCCACGACATCTGGGCACGCGACTTTTCCGGCTCCAGCGGCCTCTTCTCCTTTGTCCTGAACGGCGGCGGCGAGGCGGCGCGGGCGGCGCTGATCGACGCGCTCGAACTGTTCGGCATCGGCTATAGCTGGGGCGGCTTCGAAAGCCTCGCCACGCCGGTCGATGTTGGTCGCATCCGCTCGGTGGCGCGCACCGCTTTCGCCGGCCCCATCGTCCGCCTCCAGATCGGGCTGGAGGACACAGCCGACCTGATCGCCGATCTCGAGCGCGGGCTGGCCCGGTTCCGCGCGACGCTGGGATGACGCTTCCCGAATGGCTTCAGGCCAACGGGCTCGACCTCCCGTCGCGGGCCGAGGGGATCGAGGCGGCGATCGCCACCGGACTGATGCTGGCGATGCTCGGCGCCGGCACGGTGGCGGGCCGCGTCGCCGGCCCGCGCTTCGCCGGCTTCTGGACGCGCCACGCGGCCAATCATGGCGAGCTTGTCGCCGGCCGGCTCTGTACCATCACCCGCTATCTGACCTCGGCCGTGCTGCTGGCGATCCTGTCGGCGGCGTGGCGCTGGTCGCCCTGGGCGCAGGCACCGATCGGGCTGGCTCTGGGCGTGACGGCGGCGCTGGCCGCGGTGCAGATGCTGCGCGGCCTCGGCCTGCCGCGGTGGATGGCGTGGACGGCCGCGGCGATGCTGTTCGTCGGGTTGTTCAGCCAGGCGGTCGGCGGCCTTGCCCCCATCATCCGCGTGCTTGAGGCGATCGGCTTCAACATCGGCACCCGCCGCTTCTCGCTGATGCTCCTCGTCACCATGCTGGTCACCGTCGTCGCGCTCTACGCGGTCGTCCGGCTCGCCAACCGCGTGGTCGAACACTGGATCGCCCATGCCCGCGGCCTCGACCCCACCCAGCGCCTGCTCGGCCAGAAGCTCGCCAGCATCGCCATCGTCGTCGCCGCCTTCTTCTTCGGCACCGACCTCCTCGAAATCGACCTGACCACCTTTGCCATCTTCTCCGGCGGCCTCGGCCTTGCCGTCGGCTTCGGCCTGCAAAAGACCATCGGCAACCTCATCGCCGGCATCATCCTGCTGCTCGATCGCTCGATCAAGCCCGGCGACGTCATCGCGCTGGGGCAGGAGATCGGCTGGGTGAACAAGATCGGCGTGCGCGCCGTATCCATAGTCACCCGCGACGGCAAGGAACACCTGATCCCCAACGAGAACCTGATGACGCAGGAGGTGGAGAACTGGTCCTATTCCGATCGCAACGTGCGCGTCCGCATCCCCGTTCGCGTATCCTATGACGCCGACCTGCGCCTCGCCCAGCAACTCATGCTGCGCGCCGCGGCCGAGTCGCCCCGCGTCCTGAAAAGCCCCAAGCCCACCATCTGGCTGATGTCCTATGGCGACTATGCGCTGGAGCATGAGATACTCGCCTGGATCAGCGATCCCGAGAGCGGCGTCGGCAATGTCCGCTCCGACGTGCTGAACCGCCTCTGGTGGCTGTTCAAGGAGCACGACATCACCCTGCCCTATCCGCAGCGCGACGTGCACATCCGCACCGCGCCCCATGCTCCGAAAGACACGCCGCCGCCGCTGTGACCCTGGCGCAACATCCGGTCACGTCACAAGCGTACCGACGCGAGAATCGTCTTGTGCACCGCAACAGCCGCTGTCACAAATCGGACATCGCCGAATAGACAGCGCAGGCGGCTTCCAGCCGCCAACAGACGCTGCATCCGGCGATATGCAGGTGAGAACATCGACTTCTCCGTTTGGAAGGGAAACGATGCGCTTCTCCACTCTACTCCTGGGCGGCCTCATGCTGGCGGTCACCACCCCCGCCTTCGCCCAGGACACCGCCCCGCCGGAGCCGATCACGGTCAGCGGCAGCGTCGCGGTGCTGACCGACTATCGCCTGCGCGGCATATCCCAGACCAACAGGAACGCCGCCGTGCAGGGCGCACTGACCGTCGCTCATGAAAGCGGCTTCTATATCGGCACCTTCGCCTCGAACCTCGCCGGCTGGGGCACGTTCGGCGGCGCCAATCTCGAACTCGATGCGATCGGCGGCTACAAGACCACGGTCGGCTCCGCCACCGTCGATGCGGGCGTGACCTGGTACACCTATCCGGGCGGCGCGTCCGAGTCGGACGTGGTGGAATTCTTCAGTCGCCTGTCCGGCGTCGCGGGGCCCGCCACGCTGACCGCCGGCGTCTATTACGCGCCCAAGCAGACTTCGCTCGGCAATTTCTCCAACACCCCGTTCAGCCGTGGGCAGCGCCAGCACAATGTCTACCTGACCGGTGACGGCGTCGTGGCCGTCCCCAACACGCCCGTCACGCTGAAGGCGCATATCGGCTATTCGGACGGCAATCCCGGCCTCGGCCCCAACGGCACCAGCCTGGCCCCCACCGGCGAATATTGGGACTGGGGCGTCGGCGCCGACGTGGTCGCGTACAAGAACCTGACCTTCAACGTCTCCTATATCGACACCGACATCACCCGCGCCGAATCCGCCTATCTCCAGCCGAATTTCTCGAAGTTCCAGGAACCGGGCGGCAAGTCGATCGCCAACGGCACCGTGCTGTTCTCGCTGACCGCCGCGTTCTGATCCCATCGGCAGGACGCGAAAAAGGGGGCGGCTTCCCATAGCGGAAGCCGCCCCCTTTTCGTTTGCCCCGGGAAGCTTACTGGGCGCCGGCGCGTGCGTCCTGGCCGTCACCCTCGGGCGCCGCCACGATGTCGCGGGTCGTGGTGCCCTTGTCGACCACATTGGTTTCGGGATCGCCCACCGACGAACGGATGCCGGCATCCGCCGCATCGTCGCCCGCGGCGCCAACCACCGCCTGCTCGCCGGCGCTGCGCTGCGCGCGGCCGCCGAACAGCGCGTCCAGCGTCTGCTGCTGCCCGCCCGTCGCCTGCGGCGCGGCACCCGGCTGCGGCGGGACCAGCGCGAAATCGGGCGGGATCACCAGCGGCGCCTGGCGCGCCACCGCGAACTCGTCGGGCCGCGCTCGGTCCAGACCCCCACGGCCACCACAGCCCGCCAGCAGCGCGGCGCAGGACAGACCTGCGATCACGGGCACCAACTTACGCATTGCTATTCTCCACAGGGGCAGCCTTGTCGCGCACCAACAGGGCGCGGGCCAGCAGAACCAGAACGCCTATCGTAATCGCCGCATCGGCGACATTGAAGACCAAAAACGGTCGCCAATCCGGATTCCACGGGGTTGAAAAGTGCAGGTCGGCGAAATCGACGACATAGCCAAGCCGCGCCCGGTCCAGGATATTGCCGAGCGCCCCGCCCAGCACGCATCCCAGCGCGATCTGGTCCGCCCGGTTGCGCTCGCGCGTCATCCACACCGCCACGCCCACCGCGATCGCGCTGGTCAACGCCACCAGCGCCCAGCGCTGCAGCGTCCCGTCCGCGGTCAGCAGCCCCAGCGAGATGCCGTAATTGGGCACGAAGCGCAGCGCAAAGATCGGCAGCACGTCGCGCACGTCACCCAGATAGCGGATGCCCAGCCCCTGCGTGACGAACAGCTTGCTCGCCTGGTCGGCGATGAACAGCGCCAGCGCGACGAGAAGCCCGGTACGGGGAAGCTTAGCCATGCGTCACCACCGCATCGCACCGGTCGCACAGGCCGCCATCGGCGCTCACTTCGGGCAGGTGCCGCCAGCAGCGCCCGCACTTGGCGTAATTGGTGCGCGACACGCTCACGCCGTCGCCGGGGCGGACCGCCGCGACGATGAACGCCTCGGCCAGCGCATCCTCGGCCAGCGGCAGCGCCGGCACGGACACCTCCGCCTCCAGCGACGACCGCACGGTCTTTTCACGGCGCAGCGGCTCGATCGCCTCGGTCACCCGCGTGCGCAGCGACCGCACCTCGGCCCAGCGCGTCGACAGCGCATCGTCGCCCGGCAATGCCGGCAGCTCGGGCCATTCCAGCAGGTGCACCGATCCGTCCTCGGACGGATAGCGCGCCTGCCATACCTCTTCGGCGGTGAAGCAGATGATCGGCGCGGCATAACGGACCAGCGTATGGAACAGCGTGTCGAGCACGGTGCGATAGGCACGACGGCGCAGCGAGTCGGCCGCATCGCAGTAGAGCGCGTCCTTGCGGATATCGAAGAAGAAGGCCGACAGGTCCTCGTTCGCGAAATCGGTCAGCGCGCGTAAGTAGCGGTTGAACTCGAACGCATCCGCCGCCGAGCGCAATTCGGCGTCCAGCTGCCCGAGCAGCGCCAGCACATAGCGCTCCAGCTCCGGCATCGCCTCCACCGCGACGCGCTCTTCCTCCGCAAACCCGTCCAGCGCACCGAGCAGATAGCGGAAAGTGTTGCGCAGCTTGCGATAGCTGTCCGATGCGGTCGCCAGCACTTCCTTGCCGATGCGGACGTCCTCGAAATAATCGACCGAGGCCACCCAGATGCGCAGGATGTCGGCACCCGACTCGCCGATCACCTTCAGCGGATCGACGACGTTGCCCAGCGACTTGGACATCTTGCGGCCCTGCCCGTCGAGCGCGAAGCCGTGGGTCAGTACCGCGTCATAGGGCGCCCGCCCCCGCGTGCCGCAGCTCTCCAGCAGCGACGACTGGAACCAGCCGCGATGCTGGTCGGACCCCTCGACATACAGGTTCGCGCGCGTGCCCTCGCCGAACCGCGCCTCCACCACGAAGGCGTGGGTCGAACCCGAATCGAACCACACGTCCAGAATGTCGTTGACCGGCTCATATTCGTGCAGATCATAGCCGCTGCCCAGCAGCGCCTGATGATCGGCGGTGAACCACGCATCCGCCCCGCCTTCGCGGAAGGCCTCCACGATCCGCGCATTGACCGCCGGATCGTTCAGATACTCGCCCGTCGCGCGGTGCACATAGAGCGCGATCGGCACGCCCCAGGCGCGCTGGCGGCTGATCACCCAGTCGGGCCGCCCTTCGACCATCGACCGGATACGGTTCTCGGCACGCGCCGGCACCCACCGCGTCCGCCCGATCGCATCCAGCGCGGTTTCGCGCAGCGTGGCACCGTTGCCCTGGGCATGGCCAAGTTGCAGGTCGGCCGGGTCACCGGTGGTCAGGACAGGAGCGGCGCGCTCAGCCTGCTCGGCGCGGTCCATCGGAATGAACCACTGCGGCGTCGCGCGAAAGATCACCTTCGCCTTGGACCGCCACGAATGCGGATAGCTGTGCTTGAAGTCGTCCGACGCCGCCAGCAGCGCGCCGGCATCGCGCAGGTCCGAACAGATCGGCCCATCGGATGCGACGAACTTCTTGTTGATCACCGATCCCTGGCCACCCAGCCAGGCCCAGTCCGCGCGGTACAGCCCCGCGCCATCGACCGCGAACACCGGCTCGATGCCATGCGCCTTGCACAGCAGGAAGTCGTCCTCGCCGTGATCGGGCGCCATGTGGACCAGACCCGTACCCGCATCGGTGGTGACGAATTCGCCCGGCAGCATCGGCCGCGGCTTGGCGAAGAAGCCGCCGAGCGCGTGCATCGGGTGACGCACGACGGCGCCTTCGAGTTGAGTGCCCTTGAACTGCCCAAGGCTGCGCGATCCGGCCTCGGTCGGATCAAAGCCCCAGCGCTTCAGCGCCGTTGCCTGAAGGTCCGCCGCAATGATGTACCGGCGATCGTTCCACTCGATCAGTTCGTAAACGACCTCCGGCCCATAGGCCAAAGCCTGGTTCACCGGAATCGTCCACGGCGTCGTCGTCCAGATCACCGCATGCGCGCCGACCAGTTCGGGCGCATTCGGCGCTTCCACGATCTCGAACCCGACATCGATCTGGGTCGAGACGATATCCTCATACTCGACCTCGGCCTCGGCCAGCGCGGTCTTTTCCACCGGCGACCACATCACCGGCTTGGCGCCGCGATAAAGCTGCCCCGACTCGGCGAACTTCAACAGCTCGCCGACGATCGTCGCCTCCGCGGCATAGGTCATCGTCAGATACGGGTCGGCCCAGTCGCCCATCACTCCCAGCCGCTCGAACTGCGCGCGCTGCACGCCGACCCATTTGTCGGCATAGGCGCGGCATTCGGCACGGAACTGCGCGACCGGCACCTCGTCCTTGTTCTGCTTCTTGGCGCGATAGGCTTCCTCGACCTTCCACTCGATCGGCAGGCCGTGACAGTCCCAGCCGGGCACATAGGGCGCGTCCTTGCCGGCCAGGGTCTGCGAACGGACGATGATGTCCTTCAGCACCTTGTTCATGGCGTGACCCATATGGATGTCGCCATTGGCATAGGGCGGGCCGTCATGCAGGATGAAGCGTTCGCGTCCCTGCCGCTCGGCGCGCAGCCGCTGGTACAGCCCGATCTTCGCCCAGCGCTCCAGGATCGCCGGCTCCTTGGCGGCAAGCCCGGCCTTCATGGGGAAATCGGTCTTCGGCAGGAAGACGGTGTCGCGCCAATCCTTGGCGGCCTCGGGCGTGTCGGTCATAAGTCTGCCGCCCTTAGCGGCTTTGCCGGGCGCCGTCAGCCCTCCAGAATCGGGCCCGCGAAATCAGGCGCGCAGGATCGCTCTGGCGCGCGCGCAATCGGCATCCATCTGCGCCACCAGCGCGTCCAGGCTGTCGAACTTCGCCTCGGGCCGCAGATAGTCGACCAGCTCCACCTCGATCCGCTCGCCGTACAGGTCGCCGGCAAAGTCGAAGAAATGCGGCTCCAGCAATTCCTTGGGCGGGTCGAAACTCGGCCGGATGCCCAGATTGGCCGCGCCGTCCAGCACGCGCCCGTCCGCCAGCCGCCCGCGCACCGCATAGATGCCGTAGGCCGGGCGCAGATATTTGCCCATGTCGACATTGGCGGTGGGGTAGCCGATCGTGCGCCCTACCTTGTCGCCGTGCTGCACCAGTCCCTGTATCGCGAACGGCCGGGTCAGCAGCCGTGCCGCGGCGCGCGCCTCGCCCAGGCGCAGGTGCGCGCGGATGCGGCTGGAGGATACCGGCTCTCCGTCCAGCGTCACCGGGCCGATCGCCTGCGTCGAGAAGCCGTGCACGGCACCCAGCGCGCGCAGGATCGCGACATTGCCGCTCTTGCGTGCGCCGAAGGTGAAATCCTCCCCCGTCACCACCCCGCCGACGCGCAACCGCTCCATCAGCCGCTCGGTGACGAACGCTTCCGCCGACAGCGCCGCCAGTGCCTCGTCGAAGCGGAACACCACCATCGCATCGGCGCCGGCCTCCGCGAACAACCGCGCGCGCTGTGCGAGCGTGGTCAGGCGAAAGGGCGGCGTGTCGGGTCGGAACAGGCGCACCGGATGCGGGTCGAAGGTCGCGACGATCGCCGGTCGCCCCTCGCCCCGCGCGCGCGCCACCGCCGCCCCGACCACCGCCTGATGACCGAGGTGAAACCCATCGAAATTGCCGAGCGCGACGATCCCGCCGGCCAGCATCGGCGGAACGGGCGCGTCACCGTCAAGACGCTGCATGGCGCGCGCTATAGAACGCCCGTCACCCGCGCACCAGCGTGACGTAGCTGTACGCCGGCCGGTCGCCCTCCGCACCGTGATCCTCGCGCGCCACCTCGCGCCAGCCGGTGAACGGCGGCACCACCGCATCCCCTTCGGGCGCGCCGTGCACTTCGGTCAGCTCGATCCGGT
>NZ_JALNUQ010000033.1:0-45275 GCF_026540875.1 Sphingomonas sp. GM_Shp_2 | reverse complement strand
CGTCGATCGGCGTGGCGAGCCAGTCGAACGGATCGTCGCCGACGATCAGGTCCACGCCGGCATCGTGCCACCATTCGAGCGCGCTGGCGGCAAGTGCGGGATCGATGGTCTGGTAAGCCCCCATATTGGGTTCACCCATGCTTCAAGGTTGACGAAAACGTCAATCTGTCGGATCGGCAAAAGGGACAAATTGGTGTTGGCCCGCGCCCGAAAGAAGCGACGCTACCGCCACCGGAGGGATGCGCATGACCGAACGCGAATCAATGCCATATGACGTCGTCATCGTGGGAGCGGGCCCGGCGGGCCTGTCTGCCGCGATTCGTCTGAAGCAGCTGGCCGCCGAGGGTGGCGCCGAACTTTCGGTCTGCGTGCTGGAAAAGGGCTCGGAGGTCGGCGCACACATCCTGTCGGGTGCGGTGATCGATCCGCGCGCGCTGGACGAGCTGCTGCCCGACTGGCGCGAGGATGGCTGCCCGATGGCCGAGGTGCCGGTGACGCAGAACCATCACTGGATCCTGTCCGCCACGAAGAAGCGCGTGCTGCCGCATCTGTGGACGCCGCCCTTCATGCACAACAAGAACACCTATACCGGCAGCCTGGGCAATCTGTGCCGCTGGCTGGCGGGCAAGGCCGAGGAACTGGGCGTCGAGATCTTCCCCGGCTTTGCCGCGGCCGAGATCCTGTTCCACGACGATGGCCGGGTGAAGGGCGTCGCCACCGGCGACATGGGCGTGGCGCGCGACGGCACGCGCAAGGCGGACTGGCAGCCGGGGCTGGAGCTGCACGCGAAATATACCTTCTTCGCCGAGGGGGTGCGCGGGCATCTGAGCAAGGAGATCATCCGCCAGTTCGACCTCGACCGCGACAGCGAGCCGCAGGTATACGGCCTGGGCATCAAGGAATTGTGGGACATCGACCCCGCCAAGCACGAACTGGGCAAGGTGGTGCATACGCAAGGGTGGCCGCTGGGCGACGATGCCAATGGCGGTGGCTGGATCTATCACCAGGCGAACGGGCAGGTGTCGATCGGCTTCGTCACCTGGCTGAACTATTCCAACCCCTATCTGTCGCCCTTCCAGGAAATGCAGAAATGGAAGACGCATCCCGAGATCGCAGAGCTGCTGAAGGGCGGCAAGCGTGTGTCCTATGGTGCGCGCGCGATCAACGAGGGCGGGTTGCAGGCGATCCCGAAGCTCGTCTTCCCCGGCGGCGCGCTGATCGGCTGCTCGGCCGGCTTCCTGAACGTGCCGCGGATCAAGGGCACGCACACCGCGATGAAGTCCGGCATGATGGCGGCCGAGGCTGCGTTCGAGGCGGTGCAGGCGGGGCGTGAGGGCGACGAACTGTCCGCCTATCCTGACGCGTTCGAGCGGTCCTGGGTCAAGAAGGAGCTGTCGATCGTCCGCAACACAAAGCCGCTGGTGGCACGGTTCGGCGACTTCATGGGATCGGGGCTGGCGGGCGTCACCATGTGGCTCGAATATTTCAAGCTGAAGATGCCCTTCACGATGAAGCAGCACCGCGATCACGAAACGCTGTGGCGCAAGGATCAGGTGAAGCCGCCGGTCTATCCCAAGCCGGACGGCGTGCTGACCTTCGACCGGCTGTCCTCGGTGTTCCTGTCGAACACCAATCATGAAGAGGACCAGCCGGTGCACCTGACGCTGAAGGATGCGTCGGTGCCGATCGAACACAACCTGCCGCTCTATGACGAGCCCGCGCAACGATATTGCCCGGCCGGCGTCTATGAAGTGGTGGGCGTCGAGGAGGGTGATCCGAAGTTCGTGATCAACGCGCAGAATTGCGTCCACTGCAAGACCTGTGACATCAAGGACCCGACCCAGAACATCAACTGGGTCGTGCCCGAAGGCGGTGGAGGCCCGAACTATCCGAACATGTAGCCGCATCATCGGGATCGTCCTGGCGTTCTGCCCTGCCGCCGCCATCGCCTCGGCGGATGGGGGCAGGGACGACCTGTCCGCCTATCTGGCGGCGCGGATCGCCGCGGCGCAAGGGCGGCCCGATGCGGCGGCGGCGCGCTTCGGCGAGGTGCTGGCGGGGCGGCCCGACGATCCGGTGATCGCGGTGCGGGCCTATCGCGAAGCGCTGGCCGCGGGTGACGATGCGCTGGTCCGCCGGGCCGCGGCGGTGTTGCAGAGGGCCGATGTCGCGCCGCTGGACGTGGCGCTGATCGCGGTCGCCGATGCCGCGCGGCGGAACGACCCGGCCGCGCTCGATGCCGCGGCCACCCGGCTTGAGCGTGGCGGGCTCGCCATCCTGGCGCCCTCGCTGCATGGCTGGGCGGCGTTTGCGCGGGGCGAGGACCCGAACCCGATCCTGACCGCGACCAAGGATGTGGTGGCACGGCGCCTGTCGCTGGAAACGCAGGTCCTGCTGTCGATCGCGGCGGGGCGTGACGATGGCGGCGGTGCGCGCATCGCGATCGAGGGGGCGCAGTCGCCGCTCGATATCCGCATCGCCGCCGCACAGTTGCTGTTCCACCGCCATCGCCGCGATGCGGCGCGGGCATTGATCGCGGGAAGCGATCCGACGCTGACCGCGCATCGCCGCGGTATCGGGGCGAAGCCGACGCTGGCTTTCGGGGTATCGCGGCTGCTCGCCCGCGTAGGTGCCGAGATTGCGGGGCAGGGGCCGCGTTCGCTCGCGATCGCGCTGGCCCGCGCCAGCCTGTCCGCCGATCCGGGATATGACCGCGCGCGGCTGGTGCTGGCCGACGCCCTGGCGCGCGACGGCAGCGAGGCGCAGGCGCTGGCGGTGCTGGACGCCGTGGGGCGCAAGAGCCCGTTCGTCGAACCCGCCGCGGCCAGCCGCATCGGGTTACTGGATGCGATGGGCAAGGGCGGCCTCGCACTCGATCTCGCACGGGCCCGCGCGACGGCCCGCAATGCATCGTCGCGCGACTGGCAGGTGTTCGCCGACCTGTTGTCGGAGGATGGCCGCTTTGCCGAGGCGGCCGGCTGGTATGCGCGCGTCGTGGCGGCGGAACCGCCGGTGCCCTGGGCGGCGTGGATGCAATATGGCAGCGCGCTCGATCAGGCGGGGCAATGGGCGCAGGCGGAGCCGGCCCTGGCGCGGGCCGTGGCGCTGGCGCCCGACGAGCCGCTGGCGCTCAATTACCTCGGCTATGCCCGGGTGATGCGCGGGCAGGATGTCGCGGGTGCGACGAAGCTGCTGGAGACGGCGAGCCGGATCGCGCCGAACAATCCGTCCATCACCGACTCGCTCGGCTGGGCCTATCATATCGCCGGCCAGTCGCGCCGGGCGGTGCCGCTGCTGGAGCGTGCGGCGGCGGAGGAACCCGCCAATGCCGAGATCGCCGAGCATCTGGGCGATGTCTATTGGGCGCTCGGCCGCAGGTTCGAGGCGCGTTATGCGTGGCGGGCGGCCGCCTCGTATGCCGAAGCGCCGGACGGCGAGCGGCTTGTCGCCAAGCTCGCCCGCGCGCCGGAGGGGTGAAGGGGTATCCGCATATGGGCGGGATGGCGCCGGTCGTGCCCCACCGGCCAGGGGGTGGGGGTCAGCCCGGACGTTTGTCCAGCAGGCGCAATTTTTCGATGCGGGTGCGCTCTTCCTCCGGGATCAGCCCTTCCAGCACCGTCCAGAAGCCGGTCACCGCCTGTTGCCCCGCGCGGGCATAGGCCAGGGACAGCTTCTCGCGCAGCGCCTCGAACAGCGTGCTTTCCATTGTCAAACCCTCGGGCGTCAGGCGCAGCAGCCTTTGGCGCCGATCCCGGTCGCCGGGCCTCGTCTCCAATAATCCTCGTTCGGTCAGTTCGTTGAGCACGCGGCCCAGCGACTGTTTGGTGATGGCCAGTATCGACAGCAATTCGCTGACCGTCATGTCGGGCCGCCGCGCGATGAAGTAGAGCGCGCGGTGATGCGCACGCCCCAGCCCTTGCGCCGCCAACCCGCGATCGATCGATCGCACGATATGGCTGTTGCCGAAATACATGAGTTCCATGCCCTTGCGGAGCTCTGGTTCGCGGAGAAATTGTGCCGATGCGGACTGGTTCAAGGCAGTCATGTTGACCGGTTTAGCCATCGGTCCTACGCGTCCGCAACCTGATTGTTTGAGAGGACCGCCATGCACGCGCCGACGACCGTCCCGTTCCGCTTCGATCCCAGCGCGACCCCGGTCGACGCGAGCGAGCGTGCGGCGCGGCTGGTCGACCCTGGTTTCGGGCGCGTCTTCACCGATCACATGGCGCTGATCCGGTGGGACGATGCGCAGGGCTGGCACGACGCGCAGATCACCGCCCGCAAGCCGCTCACCCTCGATCCGGCCGCCGCGGTCCTGCATTATGCGCAGGAAATCTTCGAAGGGATGAAGGCCTATTCGCTGGAGGATGGCGGTATCGGCCTGTTCCGGCCGGAGATGAACGCGCGCCGGTTCAACGATTCCGCGCGGCGCATGGCGATGCCCGAATTGCCCGAAGCGCTGTTCCTGGAATCGATCGAACGGCTGGTGCAGGCCGATCGCGACTGGATCCCGACGATGGAGGGCGGGTCGCTCTATCTGCGGCCGTTCATGATCGCCAGCGAGGTGTTCCTGGGGGTGAAGCCCTCGTCCGAATATCTCTACATGGTGATCGCCTCATCGGTCGGTGCCTATTTCAAGGGCGGCGCGCCGGCGGTGTCGATCTGGGTCAGCCAGGGCTATACCCGCGCGGCCCCCGGCGGCACCGGCGCAGCCAAGTGCGGCGGCAATTACGCGGCCAGCCTGCTCGCGCAGAAGGAGGCGATTGCGCAAGGGTGCGACCAGGTCGTGTTCCTGGATGCCGCCGAGCGCAAATGGGTCGAGGAACTGGGCGGCATGAACGTCTTCTTCGTCTTCGATGACGGCTCGCTGGCGACGCCACCGCTGAGCGGGACGATCCTGCCCGGCATCACGCGCGATTCGGTGCTGACGCTGGCCCGCGATGCCGGGCTGACGGTGCGCGAGGAGCCTTATTCGCTCGATCAGTGGCGCGCGGATGCGCAGAGTGGTCGTCTGGTTGAAGCGTTCGCATGTGGCACGGCAGCGGTGGTGACGCCGATCGGGAGCGTGGCGGAGCCGGCCGGGCGCTTCACCATCGGATCGGGTGGACCGGGCCAACTCACCACCAAATTGCGCGAGCAATTGGTCGCGATCCAGCGCGGTCATGCGGCTGACCCGCATCAGTGGCTCCGCCGCCTAGATTGAGGCTTTTCAAGTGGCGCGCCGCCCTTTAAGGCGCGCCACTCCACTGGGGCGTCGCCAAGCGGTAAGGCAACGGTTTTTGGTACCGTCATACGCAGGTTCGAATCCTGCCGCCCCAGCCAGTCCTTGATGCCAGCGATCGAGAACGTCACCCGCGCAGCGCGGTTCATCGGTAGCGTCGAAGGCTGCAGTTGGCGGCTGAGAGCGCAAAATCTTGTAACCGGTGTGACGATGGTCAGCCCTTCTGAAGAGGGACCAGCCGGTCGTGCGTCGGCGCGCATGACCGGGCAGAGCGACATGGTAGCGATGCGCGGCTTGGCCTGCTCGATTACGTCGTCGCGATGCGGGCGGCCGATAAAGAACATCTGTTCCCAGGCCAGGCGGTGCATAGCGGCCAGCATATGGTCTGCACCGGATTGAAGGCGTTGCAGACGTTCGAGGATACGCGGACCGACCTGCTTGGGCAGCAGATCGGTAGCGAAAACGCCGGCCGCTATGCGGGCGCGACGCGACCGCAGAAGCTGGCGGATGTCGTGGACCGCCTGCCCATCGTCACCGGTCGGGCAGAGATCATCGCAGTCCCATCCGATCCATCTTCTTGAGCAGACCGACGCGCGACAGGCCCAGTTCGCGGGCGGTGTGCGTATGGTTGTGCCCGGTACGCTGGAGCGCCTCGACGATGCGGCGCCGTTCGAGCGCGGCGACTTCCTCTTCGAGACTTTGGAATGCGATGCCGGCGACGCTCTCCACTGGCGATGACGCGTCGCCGACCGCAAAGGCGAGGTCGGCCGCGGTGACGACGGTGCCCGCCGCGTTGGGGATCGCCAATGCGGCGGCGCATTCTACCGCGGCGCGCAATTCGCGGACGTTGCCGGGCCATGATCGGTCCGTCAGCCAATCCAGCGCGTCCGGCGAGAAGCTCGCCCGGCCTTGGCTCGTCCGCCGCAAAAACAGGCTGGCCAGCAGCGGCACATCGGCCGCGCGTTCGGCCAGCGATGGCGTGCGCAGCACCACGCCCTTCAGCCGGTAGAACAGGTCTTCGCGGAAGCTGCCCTCCGCCACGGCGGCGGAGAGGTCGCGATGCGTTGCTGCAACTATCCGCACGTCGGCCGTGCGCGGGGCGCGGCCACCGACCGGCTGGTAGCTGCCATCGTTGAGAAAGCGCAGCAGCTTGACCTGCATCGCAGGCGGCATTTCGCCGATCTCGTCAAGGAACAGCGTGCCGCCATGCGCGGTCTTGATCAGGCCGGGCCGGTCGGCGGTCGCACCGGTGAAGCTGCCCTTCAGATGCCCGAACAGCTCGCTCTCGAGCAATTCGGTCGGGACCGCGCCGCAGTGGATCGTCACCAGCGGGCGAGCGGCGCGGGGCGAGGCGGCATGGATCGCGCGGGCGACCAGTTCCTTGCCGGTCCCGCTCGGGCCCAGCACCAGCCCGGGGAGCCGGGTTGGCGCGACGCGGCGGATCAGGTCGCGCAAGCCCGCCATCGGGCGCGAGGTGCCGACCAGCCCCATATCCTCCTCCGCCCCGGCCTGTGCCCGCAAGGTGGCGACCTCGCGCGCGAGCCGCGCCCGTTCCAGTGCGCGCGCGACGACGACGCGCAGCATATCGGGATCGACCGGCTTGGCGAGGAAATCCCACGCCCCGGCTTCCACGGCCTTCAGCGCCAGCGCATGATCGGCATGGCCGGTCATCACTACGACGGCGGCGGGCGCGAAGGCGGGGATCAGCGCCAGCCCCGCTGCCGGATCATGATGCGGCGGCATGGCGAGATCGAGCAGGACCAGATCGGTGGGTCTGGCCTTGAACGCCGCCACCGCCGCGTCGCCATCGCCCACGACCTCGACATCATGGCCGAGGCCGCGCAGCCATGCGCCGGTCAGCCGCTGAAAGGCGGGTTCGTCATCGGCGAGCAGGATCATCGGGGCGCTCCGAAGGTAAGGCGGAAACAGGTCGACCAGCCGGGCCGCTCGGCGAGTGTGACGGTACCACCATGCGCCTCCATGATCCGGCGAACGATGGCGAGGCCAAGGCCGGTGCCGCCGGGACGACGCGAGACGAACGGGCGGAACAGGCTGTCGCGGATCTCGGAGGTGATGCCGGGCCCATCGTCGCAAATGTCGATCGTGAGCGGCGGCCCGGCGTCCGCGATGATCGCGACGCGGGTGCCAAGCGTACGGGCATTGTCGACAAGGTTGGTCAGTGCGCGCAGCAGCGCATGTCGATCCGCCATCACCAGCAGCCCATCGGGCACGTCTACCTCCATGCCCAGCGATGCGACGAGGTCGGCGACGCGGACCGGCTGCGGTACGACCGTCCAGGCGCGGGCATAATCGAGGATGTCGGTGACGAGATGGTTCATCCGCGCCACCTGCTCGGCGATTTCGGATCGCACCTCGGGCGGCGCGCCGGTCGCGGCCATCTGAACGATGCCGAGCGGGTTGCGCAGGTCGTGCGCGACGGTCGCCGCCAACGCGCCGAGTTCGGCGAGCCGCGCCGCGCGTTCGGCGTCGACCAACTGACGCGCAACGGCAAGGCGGCGGGCGCTTTCCGTCACCAGTCCGGCAAAGCGCTCGGCGAGATGACGGGTCGCGATCGGCGCATCGGCCCACCCGACAAGGTTCACCGCCTCGCCCTCGACCGTCAGCGTCGGACCATCCGTCGGCAAACTTAGCCGATGCCGGAGCAGCGTACGCGCGAGGTCACCCAGCGATGTCTCGTCGGTCGCTTCCGCCAGCCGGTCACGCCATGCGGCCAAATCCGCCTCGCTGATCCGCCCGCCGGGAAAGACGATCCGGTCCGCCAGTCGCTTGAGCGGGGCGAGGATGGCCAGCCCCAGCGCGAGTGTCGCCGCCAGCGCGCCCCACGTCGCGAACAGCCCCGCCGGCCGGCCCGCCAGCGCCAGCGGCAGCGAAGCGATCAATGCACTCGCCGCGCCCGCGCCCGCGACGAGCATCAGCCACACCAGCCCACGCCGCGCCCAGACATCGGCAGCCATGAAGCGGTGCCGCACGATGCCATAGACCAGCGCGACCGAGTAGAAGGGTAGCAGCAGGACCGGCCAGGGATAGGAATCGATCCCCAGCGCCGGAAAAACGAAGCCGGTCAGCGCGATGAGCCCGATCAGGCTGGACACGAACACCGCGCCCGCCTGCCGCCGGTGCCAACCGTCTTGCTCGCGCCATGTCTGCGCCAGCCGCAGATGCCCTATGATCGACAGCAGCGCTGCCACCCCCAGCACGCACCAGCCGACGACCGACGGCACGAACATTCCGGGAAAGCCGTGCCACGGCACGACCGCGCCGACCCCGAAGATCAGCCCGATCAATGTCGTGAAGCCCGCGGTCGCGTACGCCGCGACCGCCACCGGCCGCAACGCCCCACATAGCGCGAAGGCGAAGGCCAGATGGACGAAGCCCGCCGCGGGCAGCGGCGACAGCGCGATCAGCGTGGTCGTCACCGGCCCGGCCACCGGGCCGAGGATCGCCGGCAGGACCTGCGCGATGCTCCAAAGGGCGACACCTAGCAGGAACACCGCCAGCAGCGTCGATCCGGGTACGGCCCTGACCCGTAGCGCCACGAACAGCGCCAGCAACACGCTGGCGATCGCGGTCAGCGAGAGCGCGCCGATATAGGCGAAGAGGCCGACAGCTATATCCATCGTTGACAGCATCGCAGCATCTTCCGTTCACGGTGTAAACATCGCACCCGCCTCGCCAGAGCGAAATGCGCGGATTTCCGCCATCCGCCGCAATTGGCATGCCATTCGCAAAGGGTCTTCCGAGCCGGGCAACCGTCGCCCGGCACTGCCAAGGAGACCATCCATGCTGTTGCCTATCGCAGCCTTGCTCATCACCTATGCGCTGACCGCGTTGATCGCGCTGCTCGCCGTCGTAACCCTGTGGCGTCCGCTGTCGATCCTGCTCGCGGAGCTGTGTGGTACCGAGGAACGCTCACGCTTCTGGACCATGTGGTCGACCGTTATGATGGTCGCGACGCCGATGCTGTTCGTGTCATGGCGTGGGGTCGCCACCGATCCGACCGAACTGGTGCAGGGTACGATGACCAGCGCGCTGATCGGCGTGCTGATGGCGCTGCTCGGCATGGGCTTCGCGGTGTGGAGCCGCAACCCCCGCGCCGCCGCCTGACGGGAGCGGAGGGGATGCATGTCCTGATCGTCGGCGCGAGCGGCTTCATCGGGCGGCACCTTGCCGCCCGGCTGGTGACGGAGGGCGTCCGCGTTACCGCCGCCGGTCGGTCGCCGGATCGCCTTCGGCGACAACTGCCGGGTGCCGCAGCGATCCGCTGCGATCTGGCCGCGGACAATGCGGACGACTGGTGCGATCGGCTCGCCGGCGTCGACGCGGTGGTGAACTGCGCCGGGCTGTTCGGCGACGACCGGGGCTATGCCAGGGTTCATAGCGGCGGCGCGATCGCGTTGTTCGATGCCTGTCGCGCCGCCGGGGTCGGCCGCGTACTCCAGATTTCCGCTTTGGGCGCGGCGGCCGATGCGGCCAGCGCCTATCATCGCAGCAAGGCCGCCGCCGACGATCATCTGGCGGCGATGGAGGCCGCCATAGGGTGGGCGATCGTCCGGCCGTCGCTCGTCATCGGCTATGGCGGGCAGAGCAGCGCGCTGTTCACTACGCTGGCCGCCCTGCCGGTCACGCCGGACCTCGGACGCGCCGATGGCATGGTCCAGCCGATTCACGTCGACGATCTGGTCGAGATACTGGTTCGCCTGCTTCGCGCCCCGCTACCACTGGCCGCCCGGATCGATGCGGTCGGCCCCACGCCGATGACCACCGCGACCTTGGTGACGATCCTGCGAGGCTGGCTCGGCCTGCGGGACGCGATCCGCATGACGGTGCCGCGATGGCTGATCGCCGGAGTCGCGTGCCTCGGCAACGGCCCCGTAACGCGCGAGGGCATGGCGATGCTCGCCGCGGGCAACACGGCCTGTGTCGAACCGCTCGTCGCCATGACCGGCTACCGTCCAGCGCCGATCGCACAAGCGCTGGCCCGCCGCCCGGCGAACGAAGCCGATCTGCGGTCGGCACGGCTTGCCCCGGTCGCGCCGGTCCTTCGCGCCGCCCTTGCGCTGGTCTGGTGCGCGGGTGGAGCGGTGCCGTTGTTGTTCACGCCGCTTGCGGTGAACATGGAGTGGCTGGCGCGGGTCGGCCTGTCGGGTACCCTTGCGACCACCGCCTTGTGGGCTGGCGCGCTGACCGACGTCGCCATCGGGGGCGCGTTGCTCCTGCGGGTACGCGGTGCAGCGCTCGCCGGGATCGGATTGATGGCGGTCTACATGCTGATCCTGACGGCGATCGCACCCGAACTCTGGGCCGATCCCTTCGGCCCGCTCGTCAAGAACCTCGCTGTCTTCGCCCTGTCACTCGCCGTCAGCGCGCTGGAGACTCGTCATGGCTGACTATCTGCTGCTGAAAACCGTCCATATCCTCAGCTCGACGCTGTTGTTCGGCACCGGCCTCGGCACCGCCTTTCATGGATGGATGGCGAACAGATCCGGCGACGGAGGGGCCCGGCGGGTGGTCAACCGTAACGTCGTCCTCGCCGACTGGCTGTTCACGACCCCGGCCGTCATCGTCCAGCCGGTGACGGGCGTGTGGCTGGCGCATATCGCAGGCTTTCCGCTGACCACCGGCTGGCTGGCAGCATCGATCGCGCTTTACCTGATGGTGGGAGCGTGCTGGCTGCCGGTCGTCGGAATCCAGATCCGGATGCGCCGCATCGCCGATGCCACCCCGTCGCACCTGCCGCTGCCGGCTCGCTATTTCCAGCTGTTGCGATTGTGGTTCCTGCTCGGTTGGCCGGCGTTTATCGGGGTGATCGTCATCTTCTGGCTGATGGTGACCAAACCGGAGTTCGCATGGTGACCCAGCCCCTGTTCCGCCGCCTGCTCGGGGCCACGATAGACGACCTGCCGCCAGTCCTGCGCGAAGCGCATGACAGCCGGATCGACCAGCACTGGCGTGGCGTTGCGCATGTCGAGGCAAGCACGAACCCGCTGGCGCGGTTGCTCTGCCGTCTGATGCGACTGCCCGCCGCCGGGAGCGCCATTCCGGTGACGGTCCGGTTCGAGCGGCGTGGTGCCGCCGAGCATTGGCACCGCGATTTCGCCGGGCGCCGCTACCACAGCAGCCTGGTCGAGCGGGACGGGCTGATGATCGAGCGGATGGGCTTGGCGACCAACATCTTCCGCGTGTCGGTGGAGGAGGGCGCGCTCCGACTGGATCTGATCGGCTTTCGGTTTCTGGGCCTTCCTTTGCCGTCCGCCCTCCGCCCGCATTGTCCCGCCCGGGAGCATGAAGACGACGGACGCTATGTCTTCGACGTGCCCATCGACCTTTGGCCTTTCGGCCGGATCATCCGCTACGTCGGCCGCATGGACGGGATCGATGACTGACGGCCCGATCATCCTGTTCGACGCGCAGTGTGTCCTGTGTTCCGCCAACGCCCAATTCATCCTTCGCCACGACCGCCAGCGTCGCTTCCGGCTGGCTGCGATGCAGGGCACGACAGGGGCAGCGCTGTTTCGCCAGCACGGCATCGACCCGACCGATCCCGACACGATCCTGATCGTCGACGGCGATCGGGTCTGGCGCGACAGCGATGCGGTGATCGCCATCTACACCGGCCTCGGCTGGCCGTGGCGCGTCGCGGGGGCGGTCCGCCTGGTACCGCATTGGCTGCGCGACGAGGCCTATCGCTGGATCGCTCGCAACCGCTATCGCCTGTTCGGCAGGCGGTCGACATGCTGGCTTCCAGCGCCGGAGGATGCTGGCCGGGTTCTATCTTAGCCGCATGATGCAGGCCGCTTCGCAAAGAGGGCGGGGTGGCGATGTATAGCGGCCGCAGGAGAGCGACCTGCGCAATACCGGAAGCGGTGGTTCGATCGTGTTGCTCGCGCCGAGGCGAGGGCGACCGGCGTCGGGACACTTCTGCCGTGCTCTAGCGGCATGTAGAACGGCAGATCTTGCCGATGGCCAGCATGCGGCGTCTGTCCAACCCACACCATCAAACCGATGGATGAAATACCTGCATCTTCGCGGGCGCCGAACGTAAAGACCTGCGGGTGGTCGATGCACTGCCGGTGCTGCGCACGGGCAAGCTCGACCATGTCACCATGATCGAGCGCGCAGCCGAAGGAGCACGGGCCGCTCCGGAGGAGGAGGACGCCTAACCCGCGATGTCCGCCCAGCTGAGATCGAACCGCGCCAGATATTTGCGCAGACGGTCGGCGTCGTTGGTCGAGGTGCGTTGGCGGCGTGAGGCGGCGAACAGGGTACGGCCGGCGTCGGACAGCGAGCGACTGGCGCGGCAGGTTTCGACGACATGTGCCAGTTGGACGCGATCAAAGGGATCGAGTGCGTCACGCTGCTCGGCGGTCATCAGGGTCGACAGCGCGTCCCCGTCCGCTTTTCCGCTTCGCCATAGCCGTTGCAGACGCGCGATCTCGGCCGTGACACAGTCGAGATTGATCCGCCCGGCCGGGCTGAACGTCGCCATCCGGGTCACGCTGGCAGCGAGATCGCGGAAATTACCGGGCCAGCGCGCCTCGGCGCTGGTCGCAAAGCTCAGATAGCGGTCGCGCGCCTCCTTGTTGAAGGTGATGCGGTCGCCCTCACGCTCGGCATGGCGATCGAGTTCATAGTCGAGATTGGGTGCGATATCCTCCCGCCGCCCGGCAAGACCGGGCAGGACGAAAGTCCAGAGGTTGAGGCGCGCATAAAGGTCGTCGCGGAACGTGCCGTCCGCCACGCAGGCGACAAGGTCGCGGTTGGTGCCGGCGATCAGCTGGAAGTCGCTCTCCACCTCCCGGTCGGCGCCGACCGGGAGGAAGCGCTTGTCCTCGATCGCGCGCAGGATCATCGCCTGTTCGTCCAGGCCGAGCTCGCCGATCTCGTCAAGGAACAGGACGCCGGTGTCGGCGGTCCGCAGCAGGCCGGCGCGGTCGGCGGCGGCGCCGGTAAAGGCGCCCTTGCGGTGACCGAAGAGTGCCGACATCGCGCCGTCGCCCTTGAGCGTGGCGCAATTGACCTCGACCAGCGTCCCCTTCACCTGACGCTTGAGCCGCTTCAATTCATAGATGCGCCGGGCGAGCTGGCTCTTGCCCGCGCCCGTCGGCCCCATCAGCAGCAGCGGCGCGCGGCTGCGGATCGCCACCTGCTCGATCTCGTCGATCATCGCGTTGAAGGCTGAGTTGCGGGTGTCGATGCCCGATTTGAGAAAACTGGTGCTCTCGGCACTGTCGGCGGCGAAGCGCGTGGCGATGCTATCGTAGCGCGACAGATCGAGATCGATCGCGTTCCAGCGTCCCGCCGCGCTGCCGCCGCTCCGGCTGGGCTGCGTCTGGAGCAGGCGGCCGGGGAGATAATGGGCTTCGCTCAGCAGAAACAGGCAGATTTGCGCAACGTGCGTGCCCGTCGTGATGTGGACGAGGTAATCCTCGGCCTCCGGATCGAAGGGATAGGCCCGCGTGAAGTCGAGCAGCTTGCCGTACACCTCCTCGAAATCCCACGGGTCGGCAAAATCGAGGATGTGTGGCTCGACGCGCGTTTCGGGCGACACGGAGGCGATGTCCTCCGCCACATAATGGGCGAGCCGCTGGTGCTGGGTGCCGTGCAGCAGGACCAGTCGGTCGACACGCAGATCCTCGTGCATCGTCAGCCCCACCGACGGCCGCCATTTCGACCAGCGTGACGGGCCAAACTTGCTCGCATCGAGCGTGGAGCCAAGGAAGCCTATGACAACAGTTGGGCGCACGACGATACTGTAGGATAAAAGATGATCGACGTCGATCGTCTATGCTCGGAGAGGCTGTAGAGCACCGATCGTCGCGCGTCATTGCAGCAGCCTTATTAAGCCACCGGAAACGCACGGTTTTGCCAGTTTCTTCTGCTCGCTTCCTGGAATTGGCACGGCTTTCGCAATGCTATTGGCATCGGGTCACTTGGTATCGAACGATCCGATAAGCGGCAGGGGCGGTCGGAATGGGCCGGCCGCCCCCAAGCAAACAGGACGTAGCTTGGTCTGTGTAGAACGCCTGCTTTGGGAGCAGGATGTCGCAGATTTGAAAGCTACCGCCCTGTCTGGTTTTCGAAGGGAGTTGGACGATGGCCAACAGGGGATTGTTCGCAAGTGCGGTGGCAAGGCTGTTGCCACGCACCGATGCGGTGAACCGGGAGGGCGCGGCGGCCTATGCCTATGGGCCGGAAGCCACGCTCGCGCAGCTTGCCGTGACCGTCACGCTGGCCGACAGCTTCTACGCCGGTGCCGACCAACACCTCGCCGAAGCGCTGGCAGCCGCCCGGGCGTGCGATCCCGCGTTCGTCGCCAGGGCCGCGGTCTATGCGCGGCAATCGGGTACGATGAAGGATATGCCGGCGCTTCTCGCTGCCTATCTGACGATTGCCGACCCGGATCTGTCCGTGGCGGTGTTCGACCGCGTGATCGACACCGGGCGGATGGTGCGCAGCTATGTGCAGATCCTGCGTTCGGGGCAGGTCGGGCGGACATCGCTCGGCTCGCGGCCGAAGCGGCTGGTGACGCAGTGGCTGGAGCGGGCGTCGATGGGCGACCTGATGGCAGCAGCGACCGGTAGCGACCCGAGCCTCGCTGACATCGTCAGGATTGTTCATCCCAAGCCTGCCGATGCGGCTCGCCGCGCCTTTTATGGGTGGCTGATCGGAAAGCCGTACGACCTTGCTGCACTGCCAGCCGAAATCGCCGCCTTCGAGGCGTGGAAGCGCGATACGTCGCTACCGCTGCCGCCGGTGCCGTTCGAGTGGCTCACGGCCTTCCCGCTGACCCGGGAGCAATGGGCCGAGCTGGCGACGCGGATGGGTTGGCAGGCGCTCAAGATAAACCTCAACACGCTGGCCCGCAATGGCGCGTTCGGCGTGGCGGGGGTGACCGAGGCGGTGGCTGCACGGCTCGCCGCGCCGGCGCCGGGTGTGCTGCCCTATCAATTGCTGGTCGCCTTGCGCTCGGTGGGGGATGGAGTGCCGCTGGCGGTGCAGGCGGCACTGGAGACGGCGCTCGAGGCATCGCTGGCCAAGGTGCCGGTGGTTGCGGGCAACGTCGTCGTCTGCCCCGACGTTTCGGGCTCGATGCAGTCGCCGGTCACCGGTTATCGCAAGGGGGCGACGACCACGGTGCGGTGCGTCGATGTGGCGGCTCTGGTCGCCTCGGCGATGCTGCGCACCAACCGCCAGGCGCGGGTGGTGCCGTTCGAGGTCGATGTCGTCGATCTTGCGCTCGACCCCAACGCCCGTCTTGCCGTCAATGCGGCGCGACTGGCGGCGGTTGGCGGGGGCGGCACCGATGTGTCGGCCCCGCTCGCCCGGCTGAACCGGGAGGGGGCGAAGGTCGATCTGGTCGTCATCGTCTCCGACAACGAGTCGTGGGTCGATGCGGCGTGGCACGGGGCGACCGCGACGATGCGGGAGTGGGAGCGGCTGAAGCGTCGCAACCCGAACGCTCGGCTCGTCTGCATCGATATCCAGCCGCACGGCACCACCCAGGCGACAGGGCGGCCGGAGATACTGAATGTCGGAGGGTTCTCCGACGCCGTGTTCGACACGATCGCCCGTTTCGCCCTCGGGCAAACGCGCGACTGGGTCGAATTGGTCAACGAAACGGAGGTTTGAAGGAAGGCCGTGGCGAATGCCGGCGGGACTACATCCCAGACAGACCGGAGAGTAGAGCGCCCGGGCAACCGGGAGATGCGGGTTCAAATCCCGCCATGGGAGTGTAGCTCAAGGTCGCTCGACGTCTCGCCACCTCTCGTCGCCACGGCCCATTTCAACACGGCGAATGCTGGTCGGACTACATTGTAGGATGCCAGCCGCCCGGCCGATAACCGGGAACGCATCTCACCATCCCCTCGTCGCCGTGACCCATCCATACGCTGGCAAATGCCTGCGGGACTACATCGGTAAAGGCCGAAAGGCCGAGCGGTTCGAGTCCGCACCGGGGCGATCCGGATGTCTCGCAGATCCTCGTTGCCAGCACCTGATTATGCAAGGAGGTCGTCATGACCGCAACGACGTACGAATATACTGATGTTCCCGGCGGCGTGCCGATCAAGGCCTGGACGCGTGGTGTGCCGGTCGAGGACGGCGCACGGGCACAATTGGCGCGGGCGGCGCAGATGCCGTTCATCTTCAAGCATGTCGCCGCCATGCCCGACGTCCATGTCGGCATCGGCGCGACCGTGGGGTCGGTGATCCCGACCAAGGGCGCGGTCATCCCCGCCGCGGTTGGGGTCGATATCGGCTGCGGCATGATGGCGGCGCGCACCTCGCTGATGGCAAGCGATCTGCCCGACCATCTGGAGGGCGTCCGCTCGGCGATCGAGCAGGCGGTGCCGCAGGGGCGCAGCGTCGGCCGGGGCAAGCGCGACAATGGCAGTTGGGGCAGCCCGCCGCCCGCGATCGTATCGGCGTGGGCGACCCTGGTGCAGCGCTTCGACAGGATCTGCGAGAAGCACCCGCGGCTCAAGAACACGAACAACCTTGTGCATCTGGGGACGCTGGGCACCGGCAATCACTTCATCGAGCTGTGCCTCGACGAAGAGGCGCGGGTGTGGGTGATGCTGCATTCCGGCTCGCGCGGGGTCGGCAATGCGATCGGCAGCTTCTTCATCGAGCTGGCGAAGCAGGACATGCGCAAATGGCACCTGAACCTGCCCGACGAAGATCTGGCGTACTTCCCGGAAGGGACCGACCATTTCGACGATTATGTCGAGGCGGTCGGCTGGGCGCAGGATTATGCGGCGCTCAACCGGCGGATGATGATGACCAACGTCATCGCCGCCCTGCGCCAGGTCATCGCCAAGCCGTTCGAGGCGGAATTGGAGGCGGTCAACTGCCACCACAACTACGTCACGCGCGAAAACCACTTCGGCGAGAATGTGCTGGTGACCCGCAAGGGCGCGGTGCGGGCGGCGAGGGGGGTGATGGGGATCATCCCCGGATCGATGGGCGCCAAGTCGTTCATCGTCCGCGGGCTCGGCAACCCAGACTCGTTCGATAGCTGCTCGCATGGTGCCGGGCGGGTGATGAGCCGGACGCAGGCAAAGAAGCTGGTGACGCTCGACGAGCATATCGCCGACACCGCCGGCGTCGAATGTCGCAAGGACGAAGGCGTGATCGACGAGACGCCCAAGGCCTACAAGCCGATCGAAGCCGTCATGGCCGCGCAGGCCGACTTGGTTAAGATCGTCCATACGCTGAAACAGGTGGTGTGCGTGAAGGGGTGAAGCGGGAACAGCGACAGGCCGGGGGCCTGTTGCTTCCCTTCACCGGCGGTAGCGCCGCCGCCGCCGCAACAAGGAACTTCCGATGACTATCCTGCAAGGCGATGCAATCCCCCCGGCCGTCCGGAGCGACATCGAGCGCCGGCTGGCGGCGGTCGAGGCGAACGAGGGCGTGCGCCTGCTGCTCACGGTCGAGTCCGGCTCGCGGGCGTGGGGCTTTCCGTCACCCGACAGCGATTACGATGTTCGCTTCATCTATGTCCGGCCGCGCGACTGGTATCTGTCGCTGACGCCGGGCCGCGACGTGGTCGAGGCGCCGATCGTCGATGACATCGACCTGAGCGGATGGGACATCCGCAAGGCGCTGGGCCTGCTGCTGAAGTCGAACGCCGTGGTCAGCGAATGGATCGAAAGCCCGATCCGCTATCGTCCCGACGACGAGATCGTTGCTGATCTCGCCGCGTTCGCGGACAGCGTGATCGATGCCCGCTCGCTGGCCTGTCATTATGCCAGCCTGGGGCGGAACGCAGCCGATCGGTGGCTGGATGGCGATGGCGCGGTGCCGGTGAAGAAGTATTTCTACGCGTTGCGTCCCGCGCTCGTGATCCGGTGGTTGCGGCGCGAGGGTGGAGGTCGTCCGCCGATGAACTTGCAGGCGCTGGTCGACGCCGTCGGCCTGCCGGACGGACTGGCGGACGACGTTGCCGCTCTGGTGGCCGCGAAGCGGCGGAGCAACGAGCGGAGCAACACAGCGCGCCTTCCCGCACTCGACGCCCTGATCCGTGACGAGCTTGCCCGCGCCGACGAGGTGCAGGGCGGTACCGTCGATCCGCGCTCGCGCAAGCGGGCCGAGGCGCTATTCCTGCATCTGGTGAACACATGATCGAGATTGACGGGGCGGAGGGCGAAGGCGGGGGACAGGTCGTGCGCAATGCATGTGCGCTGTCGCTCGTCTCCGGCGAGCCGGTTCGCGTGACCAACGTCCGCGCGAAGCGGTCGAAGCCGGGACTGATGCGCCAGCACGTTACCGCGATCGAGGCGGCGTGCACGATCGGCAGCGCGACGTGCGAGGGTCTGGTCGTCGGGTCGTCCGATCTGACCTTCCGTCCCGGCCGGGTGAGCGCCGGCGACTATCGCTTCTCGGTCGGAACGGCGGGATCGACGGGGCTCGTGTTGCAGACCGTGCTGATGCCGTTGCTGCTCGCCGAAGGCCCGTCGCGGCTGGTGCTGGAGGGCGGCACCCACAACATGCTGGCCCCGCCGTTCGACTTCATCGAGCGCTGCTTCCTGCCGATCGTGCAGCGGATGGGCGGCCAGATCGAGGCGCGACTGGTCCGGCACGGCTTCTACCCGCGTGGCGGTGGACGGATCGAGGTGGATATCATTCCCGGTCCGCTCCGGCCGATCGAGTGCCTGACGCGCGGCCAGGCGCTGGGCGTGTCGGCGTGCGCCTTGTTCGCCGGCCTGCCCATGACGATCGCCGAGCGGGAGATCGCGGTGGTCTGCAAGGCGTTCGACTGGTCGGAGCGCGAATGCTTCATGCGGGAACTGCCGGTAGATCAGGGGCCGGGCAACATCCTGTTGCTGGAGGCGCGGTTCGAGCATGTCACCGAGATCGTCAGCGGTTTCGCCCAACTGGGCGTGACGGCGGAGCGGGTCGCAAAGACGGCGGTAGGCCGCATGCGCGGCTATCTGGCGTGCGAGGCGTTTGCCGGACCGTATCTGGCCGACCAGTTGCTGCTGCCGATGGCGCTGGCAGGCGGCGGCGTGTTCACCACCGTCAAGCCCAGCGAACATGCGCGCACGGCGGCAACGGTGATCGAGCGCTTCACCGGGCGACATACCCGGTTCGAGCAGCAGGCGGGAGGGGCCCATGCGGTGACGATCACCTGACGGATTGCGAGCGTAACGACTTTCTGCTATCTGCCCCGCGAGCCCGCGCCAATCGGCGGGCCATACGGAGACATGCTGTGTTCGACCTTGCCGCCCATTGCGGTGCACGGGTCGGCGGTCTCCGGCCTTTCGCGTAAACGTCCCACGACGTTGGCGGCGGGCCGGCATCCGCCCCCGCCGTACCTCACCCATTCGACAGGAATGACGTCGATGCGCGCTCTCGCGCCATCGGCCCGAGACTCGTGGATACGATATGGACGAACTGGATATCGTCCGGGGCCTGATGCTCCGGACGGCGGGCGCGTTGCCCGCCACGGCACCGCTCGCCAAGGCGCTGCTGGAATGGGCGGAGCCGCATCGGCCCTGGCTGCTGCCCGAGATGGAAGGCGAATGGAACTGGGAAACCCTGCTCGCCGGTCTCAATGCCTCGCGCGACCTGCCGGTGCGGGTGGAGGCGCTCGCCCTCGCCGGTGCGCTGGCGCGGTTGCTGGGCTTCTCGCCGATCGATGCGGCGTTGCTGCACCTTATGGTCGCGTGCGACCGATTGCCTCGCGTTGGAGCACTGGCGCGATTGCTCAGTCGTCACGGGCGTGATCTGCCGCAACTGCTTGGCGAAATGGCCGGAGCCGAGGCGGAGGATGCCGAACGTACGGCACGCCGAGGAGCCGTCACGCGGCTGGGCCTCGCCTGCTTCACGGCAACCCGTGAGGGGGAGGCGGATGTCGAGATTCGCTGGACCTTGCAGCGCCTGCTCGACCGGGCTCCGGGAAGCGAAGAGGCGATGCTCGACACGCTGGTCGGCCGGCGGCAGGCTGCCACCCTGGGTCTGGACGCCTTCGGGCATGTCGAGCCGATCGACTTCCTCGTCCGGCTGCTGCGCGGGGCGCTGGGCGAGGGGGCGGCGGGGGTCAACATCCTGATCTACGGCCCGCCCGGCACCGGCAAGACCGAAGTGGCGCGTACGCTGGCCGCGGCGGCAGGCGCGGTGCTGCACGGCGTCGGCGAGGCGGACGAGGATGGCGAGGAACCGCTTCGGTGGGAGCGTGTCGCGGCGCTGGCCCTGGCGCAGCGTCTGCTCGGCGGACGGGGGCCGGCGGTGCTGCTGTTCGACGAGATGGAGGACCTGATCGGCGATGCCAGCCCATCCTCGGGCGGCGACTGGTTCAGTCGGCGCGAGGGCAGCAAGGTCTTCGTCAATCGGCTGCTGGAGGCGAACCCGGTGCCGGTGATCTGGACGACCAACGCGATCGGCAATGTCGATGCGGCGATCCTGCGGCGGATGAGCTTCGTGCTGCGCCTCGACCTGCCGTCGCGCGCGGCGGCGGCGGCGATGCTCGACCGGGTCGCGCGGGAGGAGCGGGTGACGCCGGGTCCGGGCTTCGCCACCCTGCTCGACGCCGCACCCGAGGCGGCGACGGTTCTGCGGATAGCAGCGCGTGCTGGCAAACTGGCCGGTGAAGAGGATGGCGGCACCGTCGCGGCCGAGGCACTCGTGTGCGCGTTGCGTGGCGGCACGTTGCCGCCACCGGGACCGGCGGCGTTCGACCTCGACCTGTTTGAAACCGATCGGCCGGTCGATCGCCTGTTCGCGGCCATGGCAGATGGTGGCGCCAGCGACGTCTCGCTGCTGCTGACCGGGCCACCCGGCACCGGCAAGACCGCCTTTGCACACCATCTAGCGCGCGCTCGACAGGCCGCTGCTGGTCAAGCGGGCATCCGACCTGCTGTCCAAGTGGGTCGGCGAGACCGAGGCGCAAATCGCCGACGCCTTCGCCGAGGCGCGGCGCCGCGAGGCGGTGCTGTTGTTCGACGAGGCGGACTCGCTGCTGTTCGACCGCAGTACGGCGCGGACCAGTTGGGAAGTCGGACAGGTCAACGAACTGCTGACGTGGCTCGACCTGCATCCGCTGCCGGTAGTTGCGGCGACGAACCACGAGGCGGCGCTGGATCCGGCGACATTGCGGCGGTTCGTCTTAAAGCTGCGGCTGAAACCGCTCGGCGCGGCGCGCGCCGCCGCCGCATTCCAGCGCTTCTTCGGAGAGCCCGCTCCGAGGTGCCTTCACGCCGTAGAGGGACTGACGCCCGGCGACTTCGCGGTGGTCGCGCGGCAGTTACGGCACTGGCCCGCCGCCGACGCGGCGGACCTTGTGGCGCGGTTGCAAGCCGAGGTGGCGGTTCGGCCCGGGATGTCGGTCAGACTGGGCTTTTGAACGGCGGACGCGTGGCAACCGTCACGCGTCCGCCACTCCGTCCAGCGCGTTGGAAGGCGGCTGGTTGGAGGAGCTAGAGCCGCCGGCGCGGCTCTAGCTGGACGGTATCGGGAGCGGCTTGAGACATCATGCAATGGCCGCAACTACGTCGGCACGGCGGTCGTGTGGGGCGAGGCTGGCCACCACTGATGCGAAGCCAAAAAGACATTGTGATCAAACGAGGTGACGGTCCAAGCATCCGTCCCATCCGCGAGCGCAGGCTCGGCGTGCCGAGGGTAAAGATGCCCATGAGTGCGACCAGCAACACTCTTTAGCTGAGACGTGCGGTCGCCTGCGTCATCAACGGCGCGACGATCAGCACGCCCATCACTCGGCCGATGACCAGATTGCGATAGGCGGTCGCGGTGGTCCGGACCGCGGCGCCGTCATAAGCGGTTTCCAGATTCACGATCTCGTGGTCGACGTCATGACGCGGTGCGCAAACGGCACCGCTGATCTGCACTTCGGTCGCAGGCGTTGCGGCGGCTCGCCGGTGCATATCCGACGATTGTGCATGCCATTTGCCTTGATCCCGACCTATTGCCTGCCCTACGGTGTTACGTGATAACATAACCATACAAAAGGGTTTGCCATGAGATCGTTCGCGATCGCAGTGTCCTTCGCCTGCGCGTTTTCGTCACCGCTTTCGGCACAGGATGCCGGTCAGGCCGCCGATCCGGAAGAGCCGGACACCGAACGGGGCGAGATCATCGTGACGGGCAGCCGCTTTGGCGGCCGCACCGCGACGCAATCCTCGACGCCGGTGGATGCCATCTCCCGCGAGGAACTGCAGCAGAGCGGCCGGGTCGACCTTATCCAGATGCTCAAGGTCCAGGTGCCGAGTTTCAGTGCGCCCCGGCCGCTTGCATCGGGCGTCGGCGACTTCATCCAGCCGCCATCGCTGCGTGGGCTGGGTGCGGGCGAACTACTGGTGCTGGTCAACGGCAAGCGTCGGCATACGACGGCGGATCTGAATTCGAGCAACGGCATCGGCCGCGGCGACGTCGCGGTCGACTTCAACGCCATACCGACGCTGGCACTGTCGCGGATAGAGGTGTTGCGCGACGGCGCGGCGGCCCAGTACGGCTCCGACGCGATCTCGGGCGTCATCAACATGATCCTGGACCGCTCCATCGGCACCCATGCCCAGGCAAGCTACGTGCAGACCACCCAGGGGGACGGCGATACTTATGAGGTTTCCGCCTCGACCGGGGTACGGCTTGGCGAGGAGGGCGTTTTTCGTCTCACCGCCGCCTATCAGGATCGGGGCGGGACCAACCGTGCCCGGCCGGATACCCGGCAGCAATATTTCGGACTGAATGCTGCCGGCCGCCCGGTTGCGCCATCGGGCAATTACGGGTCGGGCGTCGGCCTCACGCCCAGCAACGGTGCGCTCGACCCGCGTGAGGCGGCTTTCGATCGCAACGTCTTCCAGCAGGGCGATCAGCCGAGCCGCAACTACCAGCTCTTCTACAACCTCGTGGCACCGATGGCTGGTGGCGCCGAGCTGTACAGCTTTGGCGGGTATAACCGCCTGAACGGCGACATCCGGTATCTTTTCCGCCGGGCCGGGCAGGACGAAACCGTGCGCGCCCTCTATCCCGACGGCTATAGCCCCGGCCTCGCCACGCGCTTCGAAAATGTCTCCACGGCGCTTGGCCTGCGCGGCGACGATATGGCCGGGTTCGCCTGGGACCTTTCGACCGCCTATGGGCTCAGCACCGTCCGCACCAGCTATGTCGACAGCGTCAACGTGACGCTTGGCGCCGCATCACCCTCGCGTTTCTATCGGGGCGGCAGCGACTTCTATCAATGGACCAGCAACCTCGACTTCACCCGCGAAATCCCGCTGGGTGACGACCAGCCGCTGCGGATCGCGTTCGGGGCGGAGTATCGCGAAGAGGATTATCGGCTCTTCTCCGGTGCACCCGACGGTTATCGCAACGGCGGCGTGCTGATCCCCGATGGCCCCAATGCCGGCCGGCCGGGGCCGATCGGCTCCCAGCCCGGACCCAGCAACGGTCCCGATGATCGCGCGTCGATCGATCGCAACAGCGTTGCTGCCTATGCCGAGGTCGAAAAGCAGGTTTTCGAGCGCCTGCTTCTTTCCGGCGCGGTCCGGCACGAGCGATACTCCGACTTCGGCAACACGACCAATTTCAAGGTCGCCGGGCGCCTGGGGCTGTTCGGTGGGCTGGCGCTGCGCGGGTCCTATAACACCGGCTTTCGCGCACCGGCGCTGGCGCAGTCGGGCTACAACGCGTCGAACACGCTGATCCTGAACGGGACGCAGGCGATCGTGCGGGTCGCAGCGGTCGACAATCCCGCGGCGCGACTGGCAGGCGCGACCGATCTCAAGCCCGAAAAATCCCGAAACGTGTCGGTCGGGGCGGTGTTCGAAGCCCAAGGCTTTACGGCCACACTGGACGCGTATCGGATCAAGGTGCGCGACCGGATCGCGATTTCGTCGACGTTCCAGGATACGCGGCTGACCAACTTCCTGGCCGCCAATGGCCAGTCCGGCTTTGCCGCGCTGTCCTTCCTGACCAATGCGGTGGATACCCAGACGCAGGGTATCGATCTGGTGGTGAATTACCGGCACCGCTTTGGCGACGGCAGCCGGTTCAGCGGCACGCTGGCAGGCAATTACAACAAGACCCGCTTCGATCGGATCGCGGGCACGCCTGCGCCGATCGCCGCGCTGGGCATCACGACGCCGTTGTTCGACCTGACGCAGCAACTGCGCTTTTCGGACAGCCTTCCCCGCGACAAGGTGACCCTCGACCTCAACTATGCGCGCGGGCCGTTCACCCTGTCCGTCACCAACACGCGCTATGGAAAGGTTTCCACGGTGGCGCTGCTCAACCGGACACCGGCCCAGGTTGCGGCGCTGGTGCCCGGCTATGACGTGCAACAGGTGCCGGCTGCGAGCAATGCGGCCAATTCCGACATCATCCAGCGGTTCGGTGCCAAGGTGCTGACCGACGTCGAACTGGGCTGGCAGGCGACACCGGCCCTCCGGTTGAGCGCCGGTGCGCAGAACCTGTTCGACGTCTATCCGGACGAGAACATCGCCTCCACCGTTGCCAGCGTTGCCGCCGGCACCAACGGTTCCGACAATGCCGGCACGCAGCCCTATAATGCGATATCGCCTTTCGGTTTCAACGGGCGATCGGTCTTCGTTCGCGCCGGCCTCGCCTTTTGAACAGGGCGGGTGTCGGCGGCGGCGGCAGACCGGGCGCAAATGCCCAAGTGACACCGGCCGGCATCGACGATAACCCGCCAGCGTGATCGTCGTCCGGCATCTTCTGGCGCAACGCCGTCTTGCCGTGCTGATCTGCGCGGCGGCCTTGCTGCTGAAGCTGTTGGTGCCGGCCGGGTACATGATCGGGAACGATCACGGGGGCCTCGGCATCGTCATCTGCCCGGGCGCGGCACCGATGATGACGATGCCGGCCGGTGACGGCGCCATGGCGGCGATGCATGACACGGTGCCCGAGCAAGGGCCATCGAAGGAGCATGGCAAGTCCGAGATGCCATGCGCCTATGCGGGCCTGTCGGCGCAGATGCTCGGTGCCGTCGATCCGGTCGTGCTGGTGGCCGCGCTTGCCGTCGTGGCGGCGATGGCGCTGCTCCCGGCGCCGCGGCGCGTTCATCGATCCGCGCACCGTCTACGACCGCCCCTGCGCGGCCCTCCGCTCCCCCGCGACTGACGGTTGCGGGCGTCCGGTCTGACCGGACGCGGCCGCTGGCTTTCATGTGATCCGGCCCGCGCGCGTGGTGCGCGCCCGCGACGTTTCGACGGGCAGGCGGGGCCGGATTCCGGCCATGTTCGCTCTGGCCGGAATGTGGGGAATGGCATGTTTCGAGTTCATCGTCTGACAGGCGCGGCATCCTGCCTGCTGCTGTCCACGGCCGCCGTCGCGCAGGAGCGTGAGGCGTCCACCACCCGGCCCGATACGCAGGTCGCGATCGGCGGAGGCGAGATCGTCGTCACCGCCCGCGCGATGGCGCGATCGACCGCCAACGTGCTGACCTCGGTCGACGTGCTCGGCGGCGACGTGGCGCAGCGTCAGAATGTCGACAATGCGTGGGAGCTGTTCGCGCGGCTGCCGGGCGTGGTGCTGACCGATTTCAACCAGGGTACGACCTCCGGCCGCTTCTCGATCCGCGGCTTCAACGGCGAGGGCGAGATCAACGCCGTCAAGCTGCTGATCGATGGTGTGCCGTCCAACGACAATGCCGGGCGGATGGACTTCATCGACATGGTGTCGCCGCTCGACATCGCCTCGGTCGAACTGGTGCGCGGCACGTCCGACCCGCGCTGGGGCCTCCACGCCATCGCCGGCAGCGCGAACGTCAGGACGCGTACCGGCGGCACCTATCTCGACGCGCGTGGCATCGCCGGCGCGTTCGGCACCCGGGACGCGCAGCTCTCAGCCGGGGTCGAGAGCGGCCGGCTGAGCCAGAACTACCTCTTCGCCTATCGCCGGACCGCCGGATACCGCGACCATGCCGATCTCGACCGGCTGAACTTCGCGGGCAAGTGGTTCTACGACCTCGGGCCGGCCAAGCTCGGCGCGATCGTCCGCCACAGCCGCGCGGAGGCGGAAGAGCCCGGCTATCTGACCGATGCCGACGCGTATCGCGACCGGCGCCGGTCCTATGCGGTGTCGGAAACCGATGGCGGCACGCGCCGCTTGTCGCAATACAGCCTGCATCTCGATGCCGATCTTGCCGCCCGCCTGTCGCTGACCGCGGTCGGCTATGCCAACAGCATCGACGACAATCGCTATGTCCGTTTCTCCGCCGATGTCGCGCAGCAGCAGCGGCTGACCGACGAGCAGCAATATGGCGTCGTCACCGGCCTTCATTGGCATGCCGCCGACTGGCTGATGGCGGAAGCGGGCGGCGATGTGCAGTGGCAGCACAACCGGAGTTTGCGCTGGACCACCGACCGCCGCACCATCGTGGCGGCAACGCGCGACCAGGATTTCGACCTGACGGTCGGCGGCGCCTATGTGCAGGCGATCGTGACGCCGGTGCGCTGGCTGACGGTAACGCCGGCGTGGCGGATCGACCGGGTGGGCGGCTCCTATACCAACCGGCTGAACGGGGTCAGCTACCCCCTCAACGATTATGGCACGATCAGCCAGCCCAAGCTGTCGGTGGCGCTGACGCCGATCACAGGCATCACCGCCTATGGCAATTACGGGCGCACCTTTCAGATCGGTGCCGGCTCGGGCACGTTCGTCGTGCCGCCGCGGGTCCGCGACCTCGAAGCATCGATCAACGAAGGTTTCGAGGCCGGGATAAAGCTTGCACAGGGCCGCTGGCTGACCGCGCGCGCGGCGGTGTGGCAGCAGACCGCCAGCGGCGAGCTGCGCCGGCGCCTGAACGATCCGTCGGGCGAGTTCGACAATCTGGGCGAAACCCGCCGCCGCGGCTTCGACCTGGAGGCAAGCGTGCAGCCGGTATCGGGCCTTTCCGCCTGGGCAAGCTGGTCGCACCAGAAGGCGGTGATCCGCGTCGCCGATCCCGCCGCGCCGCTGACCGCCGGCAACGAGATCGATCACGTTCCCCGCAACGTCTACACCGCCGGCATCGAATGGGCGCCGGCTGCGCTTCCATGGCGCGCTTCGCTATGGGGCAATGGTCAGTCCGCCTACGAACTGAACACGGCGAACAGTCAGGGGCGCTATGGCGACTATTTCCAGGTCACCGCCGAGATCGCCTATCGGCTGACCAAGGCGATCGAGGTGTCGACGCAGATCCGCAACCTGACCAACGACCGTTATGAATATGTCTGGTTCGACGGGGTCCAGCGGCTGCACGCGCCCGCCGATCCGCGCAGCCTGTTCGCATCGGTACGGGCGCGCTTCTAACGCCCGATAGGGGCGAGGGCGTCGCCACCGCTCGGGCCGACCGGTTCGTGGCTGGGCGGTGGCTGCGGCCTCAATCCTTGCGGATCAACGCCTTTGCCTGTTCCGCGGCGGTGGCGGTCGTTGCCTCGCCCGAGCGGATATCGTCGGCGAGCAGCATCAGCTCGTGCGCGGTAACCGATCCGGTGTCGGCGACCTCGCCCAGCGTCAGGCTGTTCTGGGCCGCGATACGTGCATCCCATGCGGCACGCACGATCGCCCAGTAATCTCGGGTCCGCGCCCAATAGTCATCGGCGGCTGCGATCCGGAAATCGGTGGCGGGGACATAGGTGTTGACCACATATTCATGAACAAAGGTGGTGGCGCGCCCATCCTTGCTGCCGATCTTGGCGTTATCCTGTTCATGGACCCAGCCGCTTGGCGTCAGGACATGGCGATTGGTGCCGAGATAATGGTCATAGGGTACGCCGCGCGTCGCATCGCGGCGTGCGAGCGGGCGGCGCGTTTCTTCACTGGTCCAGCGGGTGGCGCCGTCATCATATCGCCAGCGGCCGATCGCGCCGTAGCGCGGCGAATCGTCGGTCTGCCACACGGTTTGCGACCAGGCGCCGCGACGCTCCCGCTTCGGCACGGGGCGCAAACGCCATTGACCGGGTGCGACATAGGTGAGCACGCTGGCCGGCTGGTACGTCCAGTCCTGCCGCCAATGCTTTACGACCATCGTCTGGCCATTGCCGTCGTCGACCACCAGCAGGTGCTGCAGCACGATGTGGTCGGGCGTATCGACGATCGCGTGGACGACTTCGTGGCCGCCGCTGAGCTTGGCCGGGTAGGGGGTGTAGCCGGCGACGAGCGGCGTCGTTTCGCGCATGTCGAACGTCACCTTGAAGGTGCCGGCCATCGCCATGATCGCGGCATGGTCGCGGGTGCGGTCGGCATATCGGGCCTGTTCGGTCTGGGCGGTGGCAGGGGCGGCAAGCGCAAAGGGGGAAACGGCGAGCGCGAACGCGAGCAGGAAGCGGGTCATCGAGCGATCCTCTAGAAGCTGAAGGACAGGGAGGCGCCGGCGTTGCGGCCCGGCTGCGAAAAGGCGTCACGGATGGTGGAGGTGGCAGACAGGCCGCGCACGTCGCTCCACCAGAAATACCGGCGGTCGGTGATGTTGAAGACGCCCACCCGCAGCGTCGCGCGCTCCATGACGCGCAGCGAGGCGGTGGCGTCGAACACCCAGAAGCCGTCCGGCGTGAAGCAGGTGGTGGTCGCCGTGTTGCAGGTGTTGTTGGTGTCGGACAGGTCCTTGCCCGCCGAATGGGTGGCAACGACTTCGGCACGAAACGGGCCACCATCCGGCTGGTAGAACAGGCCTGCCACCAGCTTGAGCGGCTCGATACTGTCGAGCGGCCGCGTGCCGGCGATGCCGTTGGTCCGCATCGTGCCCTTGGCATAGGATGCCGCCGCGCGGATGCCGACGCCGACCGGCAGGCGGGCCTCGCCACGCGCTTCCAGCCCCTCGATCCGGACCCGGTTCCAGTTGACGAACTGGAAGGTAGCCGGATCGGCAAAGTTTCCGAATTGTCCGCCAACCTGTTGCTGGTCGATGAAGTTGCGGAAATGGCTGCGAAAGGCGGTGCCGCTGAGCGACCAGTGGGCCCCGTTCAGGCGGATGCCCCCCTCAACGCTGCGGCTCGTCTCCGGCTTCAGGTCGGGATTGGGGATCGAGCGATAGGCTTGGGCAAGATTGGCGAAGCCGTTGTTCACCTGGTTCGGCTCGGGCGGCTTGAAGCCCTGGCCATAATTGGCGAACAGCCGCACCATCTCGGTCAGCTTCGCCACCGCGCCGATCCGCGGCGTCCATTTCGATCCGGACTGACCGCGCGGGGCAAAGCCGGTGAACAGCGGATCGGTACGCGGGTCCAGCCGGTAATGGTCGTAGCGGATCGCCGGAAACAGCGTCAGCAACCCGTCGGCGACCGCGATCTCGTCCTGCACGAATAGCCCGAACAGCGTGTAATCGGTGGTAGGAAATGCGCGCGTGGGATAGGTTTCGCCCGCCGGCGGCACGGTGCCGTCGCGCACACCCGTCTGGCGGGTATGCGAATAATCCGTGCCATAGGCGAACAGATGGGTGAGGGGGCCGGTTGCGGCGCGGCTTTCCAGTTGCAGCGTGCCGCCATAAACGCGGTTGTCGAAGGTGTTGATGCGGATACGATCCACCGCTGTGTTCCGATCCTCCCAACCGGTCTGCACCGTGCCGCTGTCCTGAATGAAGGCGGCGGCGCGGATGCCGCTGACGATGCCGTCTCCGGTATAGCGATAATCGATCGTGCCGCGGTCGCGCGCCGCGGTGTCGCGTGCGTGCAGGCCGCGAACGGCGGTGGGGGCCGCCAGGCCGGCGGCGGATGGCCTGGTGATCGCGCTCAGCACGTCGGTTTCAACTACCGAGCCAAAGCGTTCATAGGTCGCGCGCACCCGGCTGTGGTCGTCCGGTGTCCAGACGACCCGCGCCAGCAATGCGTCGGACTCGATATCCTGCGGATTGGGGGTGGTACGGTCGGTGTCGGCGCTGTCGTTGCGGCCCTTGTTGTCCAGCGCATGACCGTCGCGGCGGGTATAGGCGAGCATCGCCTGCACGTCGCCTTGCTGACCGGCGAGTACGAAACCCTTGGTCCAGCTATCGTCCGACCCGTCATAGCCGAGGCGTAGGCCGCCGCCGACCTGCTCGCCGCCGCGCAGGAAATCCTGCGGGTCCTTTGTGATGAAGCTGACCGCGCCTGCGACCCCGTCGCTCCCGTAGAGGGCGGACGCGGGGCCACGCAATATCTCCACCGAGCGAACGAGATCGAGATCGACATAGTCGCCGCGTCCCACCGATTGCGCGCCGAAGCTGAAGGCGTCCGGTACCCGCACGCCGTCGACGGTGATAAGAACGCGGTTGCCCTCCAGCCCGCGGATGTTGAAGCCGCTGTTGCGGTCGCGCCCCGTCGCGGCACCCGCCGCGGTGAAGCGTGCCGGTGCACGGCGCACCGCGACGCCGGGTTCGTAGCGGACCAGATCCTTGATGTCGGTGATCAGCCGGTCGTCGATCGTCTTTGCGTCAATGACCGATACGGTTTGCGGCACGTCCTCGACCCGTTTTTCGCTGCGCGTGGCGGTGACGGTGATCTCTGCACCGGGTTCACCGCTCGCACTCGGCTGGACGACCTGTGCCGCGAGTGGCGCAGCCGCAAGGATAAGTCCCGCAACGGCCGTGCCGCACAGGAGGTACGCATGGTTCATAGTGCCTTCCCCTTTACCTAATCAAGTAATGAGAATCACTATCACTAGCAAGAGCTTTCGGTGCACCGTGTGGGTGGCCGCCGCCGGTGGTCGTCATCGGTCATGGACGGGACGTTGCTCGGAGGGCTACCTCTGCCCGGCATCCGTGTCGGTAGGATCAGCCACCGCCGTGGCGGCTGCTCGGCAGATGTCCGAACCGCTCGCGATACCGCTTGGCGAAGTCGCTCATGTGAACGAACCCCCAGCTCGCCGCCACCTGACGGATCGTCTCGCTTTCGGAGAGGCGAAGTTGCGCATGCACCCGGTCGAGACGCCGTGCGATGATGTAGTTGATCGGCGTGCAGCCCATTTGCTGCTTGAAGGCGATTTGCAGCGCACGCACGCTGATGCCGGCGGCTTCGGCCAGATCGCGGATGGCGATCCGCTCGCGCAGATGCGCTTCGATATAATCGACCGCCTGCCGGACCGCGCGGCCGGTCGCGGTGGGAATGTGCAATGAGGATCCGGTACCGATCATCGGCCAGCTTCCGGCGAGTTGATAGAGCAGCACCTCCTGCAACAAGGGGAGCATCAGGTCGATCGGGCCTGCCGCCGTGGACAGATGCTGGCGCAGGGCGGTGACCGTAGAGCGCACCGCGCGCAACCCGGTGGTGTCGAGATCGACCACCGTTTCGAACTGCGGCAGCATCGTCGTCTCGGCGCCGAACAATGCACGGCAGGCGTCCAGAACGGCACTGCGGCTGACGGTCGCGCTGATCGCGGAAAAACCCGGCGTGGCCTGTTCACGCCGCATCACGTCGAACGAGGTGAGCAGCGCCTGTGCCGGGCTTACGATCACGTCCGCGCCGTTCTGGTTGATCCGGACCATGGCCCCGGCCTCGACGAACCGGATCGTGACGAGTTCGGCCGTCATCATCGGGCTGGTGATGAAGCCGGTCCGGCTCTGCGTTTCCCAGACGCTGAGGGTTTCGCTCTGGCTGCCCTGGAACGCCAGATGGACGCTCCGGCCCTGAGTCGCGAAGCTGACCGCGATGCCGCCGCTCGCGTTCAGGCGTTCCAGCTGATCCGGGCTGGTGACGCTGTGGATGAAGCCGGCTTGCGGCCGCCACCCGATCGACACTCCGTCATCCGCCGCCTGAGCATCGATCCTGTTGCTGTCGATCTTACTTGACATGTGATATATATGCACCACTGGGTCAGGTTGTCATGCAAAGATTGCGAAGGCGTTCGTAACGCCGCCGCAATGGTGACGAGGTGGCGGACGGCTACCATGTCAATATTGCGAAGACGTGTTTACCGCCATCGCGATCGATAACTGTAAACTGTTGATATTATCTCACTTTTGCCGGTTGTCGCCTTCAATGGCACCCGGATTTGCTTTAAAAGTCCGATTATCGACTGCCATTTCGGGGCAATCGTCGGACGGAGGAGTATTCGGGAAATGGCAAGTCGTGACGTCGCCGTCGCGCATATGCGCAAAGCGTTGGCGATCCTCGACGCGGAGTCGAGCGATGTGGCGGCATGTCACGTGCAGCTTGCGATCGATCTCATTCTCGCGCCGCGTTCCGGTTCGCTCGACACGGGGTCTTTGGCCGCTGTCGCGACGTCGGCGGCCGCCTGAATGTTGCGGCATCCGGACCGGATCCAGGCATTCTACCCGGGGATTGCTCGGCAGGACCTTGGCAAGATCTCAGGACATCATGGCTTGCGGACCAGCGCAGCCAGCGAAATCAAGAGCGTGTTCACGATGATCCGCAGCAACTGTCACACCGATTTGGCGGAAGATCATGAGTTGGCGACCGAAAAGGTCGACACGGCTCTGGATGTGCTGAGCCATTTCGACGGTTCGATCTTCAGGGGTGACGGATGCTGGGCGGATCCGTCCGCCGCCTTGCGCGCGATCCGCGAATCCATCGCACTCCTGCAAAGCGCCGAGGCGATTGCACTACGCGGGCTGAGGGCGAAATCGGCCGGCCCGGACCGCGACACGATCCCGGCCTCCAACGAAGGGGCGCGGTCGCTGCTGCCAGGATGACTGCGCCGCCTGGCGGTGGCGGGGTTCGGCAACCGCCGACCCCGCCACCGTCGCGACGCGGTTTATTCGCCGGTCAGATGCGCCTGGGCCGCAGCCTTGGCCTCGCTGGCGTTCTTCGGCTTGCGCGCAGGAGCGGCGCCGGCCTTGCGACCAAGGCCAATCTTGTGGGCCATGGCGCGGCGGCTTTCCGAATAGGTCTCGGCGACCATCGGATAATCCGGCTTCAGGCCGAAGCGTTCGCGATAGGCTTCCGGCGTCAGCCCGTTGGTCTTCAGGTGGCGGCGCAGCGTCTTGTACGGCTTGCCGTCGATCATCGAGATGATGTGATCCTTCGACGCGAGCGACTTTCGCACCGAAACGGCGGGCGTATAGTCCTGCGTGTCCGGCTGCGCGGTGTCCTGCACCGTGCCGCTGGCAAGCTGTGCCACCGTGTCGTGCATCGTGCGCAAGAAGGCCGGCACGTCTTCCGCCGAAACCCGCGTGTTGGAATTGCCAAGCCAGGCGACCGTCAGTTCCGTTGCCAATTCTACCGTGTTGAACACGTCGTCCGCCATATCAAGTCCTTGCATCGTGGGAGTTCGATTGGGTCGAGTTAATTACAATCTCAAGCTAAGCAAGTGTTTTGCGAAGAGTTTTTGTCAAAATGCGACAGGATTGGGACGCGGCTTTGCTGATGTCCGCGATTGGGATAAGGCGGGGGCATGGCTGTTATCGGAACACGGATCGACGAAACGGGCATGCTGATCCGCGATGGCGGCGGCTTCTACCTGCGGCGTGATCTCGGCGGCCGCTATCTGCTGGCACTGCCGCGTACACCGGTCGATCTGGTGGAGAAGCGGGTGCGGCTTGTCGGCACGCTGGTCGGCGTCGATCTGGTCGATGCCGACGGCGTCGCGCCGGCGTGACCTGCCGCCCGTTCTGACACCGGTTCTCCGCTACCTGCGATAGCCATCTGTCGCCAAGCCGCATTTTGCCCGCTAAAGGCGGCGCCCCAATTGGAGACGATCATCATGAACAATGCCGAACTCGCCGAAACGCTTGTGACCAATCATGGCCTGACCAAGGCCGATGCCCGCAAGGCGGTCGACGATCTGATGGCCGCCATCGTGGCCGCCGCCGCCAAGGGCGACGAGGTGTCGCTTTCCGGCTTCGGCAAGTTCAAGATCAAGGACAGCCCGGCGCGCGAAGGCCGCAACCCCGCCACCGGCGAGACCATCCAGATCGCCGCTGCGCGCAAGCTGACCTTCGTGCCGGCCAAGGCGGTCAAGGACGCGCTGAACGGCTGAACCGGACCGGCGACCGCGCGGGGCTCCTCGCGCGGTCGCCCGTTTTCCGTTACTTCCCGTCCGGCGCGACGCCGAGCTGGTCGAGCATGAACGCCTGCCACTCGGCGTTCTGGCGATAGCGTTCGAACCGGCCCGACTTGCCGCCATGCCCCGCCTCCATGTTGGTGCGGAAGAGGAGCGGATTGCTGTCGGTCTTGCGCTCTCGCAGCCGGGCAACCCATTTCGCCGGCTCGTAATATTGCACCTGGCTGTCCCACAGGCCGGTGCCGACGAACATCGCCGGATAGGCCTTGGCCGCGACATTGTCGTAGGGCGAATAGCTCAGCATATAATCGTAGAAGGGCTTTTGCGCCGGATTGCCCCATTCGTCATATTCGAAGGTGGTGAGCGGGATCGACGCGTCGAGCATCGTCGTCACCACGTCGACGAACGGCACCTGCGCGACGATCACCTTGTAATCGGCGGGTGCCATGTTGGCGACCGCGCCCATCAGCAGCCCGCCGGCGCTGCCGCCCATCGCCGCGACCCGGTCCTTGGCGCCATATTTCTGCGCGACGAGATAACGCGTCACGTCTATGAAGTCGGTGAAGCTGTTCTTCTTGTTGAGCAGATGGCCGTCATCATACCAGCCGCGCCCCATTTCCTGCCCGCCGCGGATATGGGCGAGGGCGTAGACGACGCCGCGATCGAGCAGGGCGATGCGCCCGGCATCCACCGCCGGGTCCATCGATATGCCGTAGCTGCCATAGGAATATTGGAACAGCGGGGCGGTGCCGTCGCGCGCCACGCCCTTCTTGTACACCACCGATACGGGGATGCGCGTCCCGTCGCGCGCCGGCGCCCATAGCCGTTCGGTGACGTAGTTCGCCGGATCATAGCCCGGCACCGGCGCGACCTTCAGCACCCGGCGCGCGCCCGTCTTCGCATCGACCTCATAGGTGGTCGTCGGCGTCTTGAGCGAGCCGTAGCTGTAGCGCACGACGCGCGCGCCGGGCTCCTCGTTGACCGACAGCGCCATCTGATAGGCGGGCTCGTCCGCCTCGACGGCGGTCGACCGCCCCTGCGCGTCCAGCAGGCGGATCATCCGGTTGCCGCCCTCGCGCTGGTTGATCGCGACAAAGCCGTCAAAGGGCTTGAAGTCCTCGATGAACACGCTGTCGCTTGGCCGTGTCAGGTCCTGCCACCCGGCGACGCCCCCGGCGATCTGCGCATCGGCGAAGGTGACCAGCTTGTAGTTCTTGGCCGCGCGATTGGTGCGGATCACCCAGCGGCCACCGGCATGATCGGCACTGTAGCGGAATTCGCGCGCGCGGGGCGCCAGCACGGTGAAGCGCGTCGGATCGCCCGCCGGGGCACAACGCTGTTCGTCGCTGACCGTGCTCTGCACGGTGATGCAGGCGTATCGATCGTCCATCGTGCGCATGATGCCCATCTGGAAGGTGTCGTCCTTCTCCTCGTACAGCAGGCGGTCGGCGCTGACCGGGGTGCCCAGCACATGCGCCATCACCCGGTAACCGCGCAGCGTGACGGGGTCCTTGGCGATGTAGAGCAGGGTGCGGTTGTCGTCCGCCCACACGATGTTGGGCTCCACATTGGTGATCGTGTCGCTCAGCACGCGGCCGGTGGCGAGATCCTTGACCTTCAGCACATATTGGCGCCGGCCAACGACATCCTCGGCCCATGCGACTAGTTTATTATCGGGGCTGACCTGCCATTCGGACAGGGCGAAGAAGCTGTGGCCTTTGGCCATCGCCGGCTGGTCGAACATCAGTTCGGCCGGGGCGTCCGGTGCGCGGCGCCGTTCGACCACCGGATAATCGGCACCCGTGGCGAAGCGCGTCTGATACCACCAGCCATTGTCGCGGTAGGGGACGCTGCTGTCGTCCTGCTTGATGTGCGACACCGTCTCTTCGTACAGCCGGGCCTGCAGCGGCTTGAGCGAGGCCAGCCGCGCATCGGCATAGCTGTTCTCCGCATTCAGATAGGCGAGCATCTCCGGATTTTTGCGGCTGTCGTCGCGCAGCCAGTAATAATCGTCCTCGCGCACGCCGTTGGGCGACGTGACCTGATAGGGCTTCTTGGCCGCGCGCGGCGCTTCCTGCGCGGTGGCGGCGACGCCGATCATCGCCGCACCTGCCACCATCAACCTCATCATCGCTGCGTTCCCCTTGTTCCGGAACGCCAAGGCTAGGCGCGGCATCGCCCGGCCGCCAGCAGGAAAATGGCGGCCGGGGTGGCGTCGTCAGGGGCGAGGCTTACGGCCCGACATCGGCAGCGTCCGACTTGACGCGCAGCGCCTTGCCCGCCTTGAACCCGAGCGCGGAGCCGATGCGATCGTCCCAGCCATAGGGATCGTTGCGCACGATCGGCTCGCCGGCCTCGTCGAACAACACCGTGTGGTAGAGCATGCGGACCGGGATCTGGCGCGGCAGCTTGACGAACGTCTCCTTGCCCGTCGCCCGTGCCTTGTGCCACTCGTCCAGCACGCCCTCGTCACGGGCAAGCATCTCGGCAAAGCCGAGCGCATCCTCCACCCGCACGCAACCATGGCTGCGCTGGCGCTGTACCATGTTGAACATCGCCTTGGCCGGGGTGTCGTGCAGATAGATCGCATGCTCGTTCTGCATGTCGAACTTGACCAGTCCGAGCGAATTCTTCGGACCCGGCTGCTGCACGATCCAGCCATCCTTCCAGGCCATGTTGTTCGCCCGAAGATAACCGGCGCCCTTGCTCGCCAGCTCCTTCTTCTGGATCGAACGGGGCACCGTCCAGGTCGGGTTCGCCACCAGCCGGAAGATGGGGGAGCCGAGTTGCGGCGTTTCGGTATCCGGCTCGCCGACGACGACCTTGCGGCTGTCGACGATCTTGCCATCGCGCCAATAGGTCAGGCGTGCCGCGGCCAGGTTCACGTCGATCCGGGTGGCGGGCGGATTGCGGTCCAGCCAGCGTACCCGCTCCATGGCGATCGCGATGGCGCGCGCGCGGTCGAGGTCGGACATGTTGAGGATGGCCAGCGCCTCGTTGCCGATCAGGCCATCGGGTTTCATCCCGTAATCCGCCTGCATCGTGCGCACGGCCGCGACCATCGCCGGGGTATAGCGATCCCCTTGCGCACCCTCGGCCGGCAGATAGTCCAGCACCACCAGTTCGCGGGCGATCGCCGGAATGCGCGGATCGACCGCGTTCGGCTCGATCGCCTCGCCGGTGCCGGCGATGGCGGGTGCCGGACCGTCCGGCTGGCGGCTCAGCTTGCGATAGGCCGCCGACAGCCGCTTGTAATTGGCGTCGGTGGGCGCCAGCCCGTTCAGCCAGCCACTGATGTCGCCGGCGCGCAGCGCCGCGGCCAGACCGGCGCGCAGATCCGGATCGGGCCGGGGCACGGTATAGACCTCGTATAATTTGGTCGGATCGGTTGCGCCGCGTGCCAGCGCGCCGGCAAAATCCAATGCCTGCTTGGTCAGGGCGGCATTGTCCGAACCGCTCGCGGCGAAGGGCAGGTGATCCAGGCCGTGATCGGCACGCGCGGCGATGGCGTCGCGCAACTGCTTGCTCGTCCGGTCGCTCCACTGTGCGGGTTGTGCCGCCTCGCTCGCATTCGACCCCGCCGTCTGCTCCGCCGGCTGCGTGTTGCAGGCGGCGAGCAGCAGGGCCAGCGCTACCGAGGTCCCGATTTTCGAATGTCCGATTTTCGAATGCCCGATTATCGAATGCACGTGTTTCTCCGCCAATGGTCGCCGGGGGAAACGCGCGACCTGGCCACTCGGCTCCCGCGACGGAAACGCGTCCGTAACGAAACTGTCGCGGCTTTGACCTTTGGGTGACACGCATACCGGTTAGCCGCCCGGCAAAGGGCGCCAAGCCAATGGCGCCAAAGGGGAATTTACTCGATGGTGTCTCTTCGCAGCCTGTTTCGGGCATCGGTTTCGCTCGCCCTCTTCACGGGCACGGCTGGCATGGCCCACGCCCAGTCTGTGACCGCGCAGGATGAACGCACGGGCGGGAGCGATGCCGATGCGACCGGCGAGGATATCGTCGTCAACGGCTCCTATGCCCGCAGCCTGTCGGCGGCCGCGGAAACCAAGCGCCGGGCGGCTTACGGCGTCGATTCGATCAGCTCGACCGATATCGGCAAATTCCCGACCCAGAATGTCGCGGAGGCGTTGCAGCTCGTACCCGGCGTCGCGATCACGCGGCCGCGCGGCGAGGGGCTGTATGTCAGCGTTCGGGGGCTCGGGCCGCAATTTCAGAACACGCTGATGAACGGTCGCACCGTCGCCCTAAACGACCTTATCGAAAATGGCGGCGCCGCTGGGCGCCAGTTCCGCTTCGAAATGCTGCCGGCCGAATTCACCAGCAGCATCGATGTGGTGAAGACGCCCACCGCCGACATGAGCGAGGGCGCGCTGGGCGGCAATATCGACGTCAAGACGTTCCGCCCGCTCGACGTGGGCAACCGGACCACGCTGAACCTGCGCGGCACCTACACGACGCAGACCGAGAAGGTGAAGCCCAACGCGACGATCCTGACCAGTGCCAGGAGCGCGGACGGCAGCTTCGGCATCCTTGCCGGCGCGCAATATTGGGGCAAGGCGGTACGCAACGACCGCTTCATGAATTTCGGTTGGCTGCTCGATCGCTACACCGCTGCCGCCGCCGGCGGACTACCCACCGGCCTTTATTCGCCCACCCGTACCCGCCCGACGGTGGAGACCGAGGATCGCAAGCGCGTGTCCGGCATCGTGTCCGCCCAGTGGCGCCCGACGCCTGAGCTGGAGACCACGCTGGATGTGATCGCGACGCGGCTGGATGTCGCCTATGACGAATTCGGGCTCGACATCTATCCCGACGATCCCGGCACGTCGGTGGTGCCCGGATCGGTCGTGCGCGACGGCGACACGATCACCCGCGCGACGATCAACCGCGTCCGCTTCATGGCCTCGCGCGAATACAGCCTCAACCGGCACGACCTGCTGACGATCGGGCTGAAACAGACCTGGAACCCGGATCGCTGGCACCTGTCGGCCAATGTGAACTGGTCGGCCGCGCACAGCTTCCATCCCGATTACCGGACCGGCACGGTGCGCAGCCGCGCGGTGTTCAACGCGCCGCTGACCTATGACGCCTCGGGCGGGTACAAGGTGCTGCCCGTCTTCACCACGCCGGTCGATCCCACGGTTGCGGCCAACTACACCCTCTACCCCTTCAACATCGCACCCAAGGACAGCAAGGACTGGGACAGCTATTCGCGGGTCGACGTGGCGCGCGACATGGGCGGCGTGCTGGCCAAGCTGGCGGCGGGTGCCGAATATCACTGGCGCAAGCGCGACTATTTCCGGCGCGACTATAACGTCAATCCGGCGGCGAATACGCCGCTCACGTCGCTCGGTGCGGGGGCGTTCGAACAGATGCCGTTCAACGATTTTCTGAAGGATGTCGGCGGCGCGGTGCCGCGCAACTGGCTGGTGCCGGTGACGGGCGCGTTCGTGAACGCCTTCTTCACACCCGCGGTGGAGAACGCGCCGCTGACGCTGGGCGATCGCCGTTCGTCCTTCGTGGTGACGGAAAAGATCGCGGCGGGCTATCTGCGCGCGGATTACGAGCTGGGAATGATCAGCGGGAATGTCGGCGTGCGCTACGTCCACACCGATCAGGTGGCGAGCGGTACGCTGACCAGCGGCACCACCGCGACGCCGGCCAGTTTCCCCAAGACGTTCAACAACGTGCTGCCCAGTTTCAACCTGCGTGCCGACCTGTCCGCCACCCTGGTCGGCCGCCTGGCCGCCAGCCGCGTCCTCACCCGCCCCAACGTCACCGACAGCGCCCCGCGCATCACCGTGTCGACCGACGCCCCCACCGCCAGCGGCGGCAACCCCGAACTCGTCCCCTTCCTCGCCACCCAGTTCGACGGCTCGCTGGAATGGTACTTCGCCCCCTCCGGCCTCCTGTCCGGCGCCATCTTCTACAAGGCGATGGACGACTATATCACGCAACAGAACCTCAACATCGACATCCCCGGCCGGGGCACCGTCCGCCTCGCCACCCAGGTCAATGGCGGCAATGCCAAGGTCTACGGCGCCGAGGTCGCCTACAGCCAGGTATTCACCTTCCTGCCCGCGCCGTTCGACGGCTTCGGCGTGCAGGGGTCGTACACGCACACCTCGGTCAAGGCGGATTATACCGCCGGCTCGCGTACCATCCGCGACCAGCTGATCGGCTTGTCCAAGAACAGCTTCAATCTGGTCGGCTTCTACGACAAGGGGCCCTTGTCGGCGCGGCTTTCCTATGTCTGGCGTGACCGGTACCTGGCGGGAACCGGCAGCACGGTACAGGCGCCGACCTATGTTGCGCCCTTCGGATCGCTGGACGGCAACCTGTCCATCCGCGTCACCGACGCCGTGACGCTCAGCCTCGAAGGGATCAATCTCGCCGGCGCGCGGCAGAACAGCTACAACGACGACCGGCTGCGCTTTGGCGAGATCAACTATTATGGCCGCACGATCCTGTTCGGCGCGCGGGCGGCATTCTGATGATGAAGCGCGCACTTCTTGCCCTTTGCGCACTGGGAGCGGTGGCGGCGGGCGAGCCGCCCGCGCGGATGAACGACATCCAGGTCGTCGGCTCGCACAACAGCTTCAAACGACGCATTCCCGCCGCGGTGATGGCGGAGTTGCGGCGGCGCGAGCCGAAGCTGGCGGACGGGCTGGATTACGATCACCTGTCGATCACCGAACAGCTCGACCGCGGGGTGCGCCAACTGGAACTGGACATCTTCGCCGACCCGGATGGCGGCCGCTATGCCGATCCCAGGGGCGAGGCGCTGGCAAAGGCGGCGGGGGAAAAGACGGGCTTTGACCGGGCGGCGATGCTGCAACCGGGGTTCAAGGTGTTCCATATCCCCGACATTGATTATCTGTCCGGCTGCGTCACCTTTCGCCGCTGCCTGGCGGAAATCGACGCGTGGTCGCGCGCCCACCCCGATCACCTGCCGATCATGGTCACGATCAACGCCGCCGACCAGCCCTCCGGCCGCCCGGGCATCACCGACCCGCTCCCGCTGACCGCCCCCTTGCTCGACGCCCTCGACCGCGAACTCCTCGCCGTCCTGCCCCGCGACCGCCTGATCACCCCCGACACCATACGCGCCCACGCACCAAGCTTACGCCACGCAATACGCACCCGCGGATGGCCCACAGTATCTGCCGCGCGAGGCCGGTTGTTCTTTCTCCTCGACGTCCGGCCCGCGGTGGGCGAACTGTACCGCGCCGGCCATCCTTCACTGGCCGGGCGGCCCATCTTTGGCTGGTACGACGTGGGAGATCCGGATGCTGCGGTGGCGATCGTCCAGGATCCGCTGGTGGACGGCACGTTGATCCGGCGTTTGGTGAAGGACGGCATGATCGTCCGCACCCGCACGGATGCCAACACGTTAGAAGCGCGAGCGGGCGACTATCGCAAGGCTCGAGCCGCAATTGCTAGCGGTGCGCAGGCTGTCAGCACGGATTATTATCCGGGCGCCCCGACGCGCATAGGGCGAAACTTCACGGTGACGTTGCCCGGCGGGGTGATGGAGCGGTGCAATGCCTTGCTGTTGTCGGGGCATCGTCATGTGGGGAAAGACTGCCGGTGAGGTGAGGCGACAGCGCGCGTTCATGTTGAGGATGCAAAGGGCGCGGGTGCCATGGCGGTGATTGCGCATGTCTGCCGAGCGGCAGATGAGGCAGGTCACCATATGGTGTCGCCGGTAAGCGCGAAGGGACCCGATGCTGAACACGATGATGATGCTGGCGCTGTCGATTGCTGCCGCAGCGACGAGCGTCCAGGGCAGCAATCCGACGCAAGGTGGGGCGTGCGAGGCGGGGACTGGGCAGCGGGTCATGGTGACGGTGCGAGGGCTGAAGGGGGCGACGGGGATGGTGCGCATCCAATTGTACGACGGCCCCGGATTCCTGAAGAAAGGCACGTGGTTGAGCCGTGTCGAGGCGAAGGCGAATCGGTCGGAGATGACGATGTGCATCGCCGCGCCTCGCCCCGGACAATATGCGATCGCGGTGCGCCATGACGCGAACGGCAACGGCAAGTCCGACTGGAACGACGGGGGCGGCTTCTCACGCGATCCCAAGCTGTCGCTGCTCAACCTGAAGCCGAGCTTCGACAAGGTGGTCGTCCCGGTCCATGTCGGCACCACCAATGTCGTGGTGACGATGAACTACCGGCAGGGATTGAGCATCGGGCCGGTCGATTGAGCGGTGCCATGAATCTCTGATCTTTCCCGCCGCCAACTTTGTGCTAACAGGCGCCGGCATGACAGGATTCAAAGTTCCGAGCTTCCAGGATCGCGCCGCCGCGGCGCGTGAAGCAAAGCAGCGCGCGTTGGAGAAGATGCGCAACAAGCCCGTGGTCGATGCGGCGGTCGTGGCAGAGCGCCTGGCAGCGGCCGAGGCGAAGGAGGCGGCAGCGGCCGAGCGACGGGCCGCCCGACAGGCCGAGATCGAGCAGAAAAAGGCGGCAAAGGAAGAGCTTCGCGCCAAAGCCGCCGCCGAGGCCGCGGAAGCCGCCGAGCGCGCCGCAGCCGCGCGCCGGCCCGCACCGCCGCCCGTCCTGCCCACCCCGGCCGAATTGAAAGCCGCGCGCGATGCGCGCTATGCCGCACGCAAGGCACGCCAGCGGGGATGACCCCCCGCGAGCTGATCGGCGTTGCCGAGGTGCCCGGGGGACCGCCGCTCAGGCTGTTCCGCCGGGGCGGCGACTTCATGATCGTGCTCGAACGCAACGAACTGATGAGCACGCGCATGAGCGGGTCCGAGGTCGCACTCGGCACAATGACGTGCGAGCGGTTGCGCGGACATCCCGCGCCGCACCTGCTGATCGGTGGATACGGCATGGGGTTCACGCTGCGCGCGGTGTTGGGGCTGCTGGGCGGGCACGCGCGGGTGACGGTGGCCGAGCTGGTGCCGGGCATCATCGAATGGGCGCGCGGGCCGATGGCGGCGATGACCGACGGATGCCTGGACGACCCCCGCGTCACGCTGGCGATGGGCGATGTGGCCGAGGCCATCCGCGCCGGCGTCGGGCGATATGACGCGATCATGCTGGACGTGGATAACGGGCCGGACGGCCTGACCCGGCCAGCGAACGACGGCATCTACACGCCGGGGGGACTGGCCGAGGCCCGCCGTGCCCTGCGCCCCGGCGGGGTGCTGGCGATCTGGTCTGCGGGTGCGGACGCGGCGTTCACGCGGCGGCTGGGGCAGGCGGGGTTCGCGGTCGATGAGGTGCGGGTGAAGGCGCGCGACAACGGCAAGGGGCCGACGCATGTGATCTGGTTCGCGCGGCGTTAGACCGGGACGGCTTCATTCTGATTCGCTGAGACGCACGGCGATGTGTCTCTCGATACGTCGTCTCGATACACGGCTTTGCCGCCATTCGGCGATCGATCGAAACCGAGGGTAGGGATGCATCAAGCCGATGTCATCTGATCCGAGGTCGTGAACTCATAAACGACCGCTGTCGGTAACCCGCCTGAATGTCTGAGATTGGTAGGTTAGCTGCCGGTCCGCTTTCGGGCGCACATAAGGGTAAGCGGACGTTTTGGCCGCGAGGGCCGCTGCGCACCCTGATTGCGGCGCGCAGCGGCCCTTGACCGGTCAGAGTCACAAACCGGTCGACGAGCCGAATACGTTCTTCAGCAGCCTTTGCCGTGGTTGGCCGCCATGATCACGTGGAAAGCTCTGTACGTCGTCACATGCCAGCTATTATCCTAGCTTGACGGCATGCAGCCCGGTCGACGTGGAAATAGTAAGATACCCGTCTGGCGTGAGGGCCAGTTCGCCCCCGAAGGACGTTCTCCAAACTACCGGATAGCTGCTGTCGTTTAGGTCCACCGCATATGTCGTAGTCGCACTCGACACGAACAAATGGCTGTCGGTCAACACCACGTTACCGGTCAGGTTAACAGGCCCACCAACGTCAATCGAGCCGGACACAAGACCCGTCGCCACGTCGATCAAGTCCACGATCCTGCTGGACGAGCGAATGGCGAACAGCCGGTTTCCACGAACAGCGGGTTGGCCAGTGTAACTGTAGCTCGTACGCCAAATCGCTCTGTCAGCTGTAAGCGAAAAGGCTGCAAGCGGAAGCGATTGGCTATATGAATAGTTGTCTATGAACGTGAAGATCCGGCCGTTGCCGTCAAGAACCGGAGCTCCCTGGTATCCGCCGAAGTAACTTAGCCCATTCTTCGAAAAGAACGGGTTTTCCAATGCCTTCACCAAGGCGCCGTCGCGCCCGAGCACTACAAGAGACCCGCCCTTGAAGAAGTAAACGTAATTCTCGTCTACGGCAACGGACTCACCTTCCATCACATAGCCACCATAGGAGCCGGTGGCTTCCGTACGCCAAAGCCTGTCGCCACTGATCGCATTCGCAGCGAAGACGACGTTCCCGTAATAGCCCGACGCGAAGAACAGTTCGTCGCCAACCGCAGTTACGGCACTGCCATCGCTGTGCTGTGCATCATAGTTCGGCGCGCTGACATATCCGCCAGTAGTGGCGTTGATAACTTGGAGAGGATTTGCACTCGACGTCGAGTTCGACGGCATGGATGCTACCCGGTCATTGGCGTAGGAGGGCGCGTAAGGGCGCCTGCTCGCGGCGTAGCTGCCCCCACCGACGTCATATGCCCATAGCGTCGCGCCACTCGCGGTCGAAACCGCGTGTGTGTAGACGTGGCCATCCGTATGCGCGACATTGAAGAACACGCTTCCCGGCCGCGCTGCGACGCCGCTGGGAGCGTAAGGCGTTGCGATCGTCCAGGCGTCCGCAAAGCTTGCAGTCGAGTAGCTCGCCGGCAAATATCCGGTGTGTCCGGCATCGCCCTGAAAGGTGGACCAATTGGCGTCGCCAACCGTCAGCTTGACGGGCAACTGCTTGGTCGATCCTGGATAGACGGTCGCGCAATCCGCCGATGTGCAAAGGCGGAACGTCACGTTGGCGCTCGACTGACCTTTCGGTGCGGAAGCCAAGCTTTTGATTGTGACTTCGAACAACCCGTCGCGTCCAACCGGCGCTTTTGCCAGCGCGACATAATTACCGCTTACCGTAACATCCGGCACAACCGGCATCGAACTGCTGCCTGTGTAAGTCGCCGTGAATGTCGACCTAGCCGACTGCCGAG